>CAJWOB010000156.1 GCA_913043885.1 uncultured Spirochaetaceae bacterium
CGGCAGGCGCAGAGACGGCGGCCGCCGGTGCCCCGGCCGCGAGATAGCGCGCTTCCGCCGCGGGCGAAAGCAACTACGGGCATCTGATGTCACCGTTCGTCAATGTGGCGCTGACATACGCCACGATCGGGCTATCCGCCGCCATCGTCGCACATTACCTGATGCGGCAGCACGTCATCGGCGGCTTCTGGATCGCGTTGGTGGTGGGCCTGGTCGGGGCAGTGCTTGGCGGTCTCCTCGATCAGCTGCTCGCCGACGTCATCGAGCGGCTGGCCAACTTCAACTCCGTGAATGTGTTCGCCGCGGGCGGGATGGCGCTGCTGCTGATCTGGGCGCTGGCGCGCACGATTCACAATAGGTAAGCGTCTGACGCGCCCGTGCGCCCGTCAACCCCACGCCTTATGCGACTTCCGATAATGTGTATTCTGTCTACTTGTAGATAGAGGTGCTGCAGGATTGCCGGATCGAGATGGCGCCCGCGGGGCTCTGTTGAGGCGCTTTGCGCCTGTGAATAGGATGCCGTCGTGAGTCGCCAGAACGGCCTCCGCGATCTCGGCTCGGCGCTGGGCGTGGAGTTTCCCCCTCTCGAGCAGGTGCGCGCAGACTTGCGGGTGAAGTGGTATCGGTAGTCCGGTCGAACCTGCGACGTTGCGGCGCTTGATGCAGCGCAGCGATCTGCAGGGGGCGTTCCAGACGCTTGGCCACCTCGGTCTGTTCGCGGCTACCGGCGCTCTCACCGCGATCTTCTTCGTTCAGTCAATGTGGCTGCCGTTTGCGCTGGCGCTGTGGTGTCACGGGATGGTTGGCACCTTCTTCCGTGGGCTGACGGTGCACGAGCTGGGCCATGGGACGGTGTTCCGAACGAAGTGGCTGAACGGTCTGTTTCTGCGCGTGCTCAGCTTGCTGAGCTGGTGGAGCTATCACGAGTACGCGATGAGCCACACCTACCACCACCGCTACACCCTGTATCCAGACGGCGATCGCGAGGTCGTGCTGCCTGCGGCGCTGCCGCGGCGCGTGCGGGACATCGCGCAGTTTCTGACCGTCAACTTCAGCGGCATGTATCAGGTGGTGACGCAGACGCTGCGCATGGCCGTGCCGCGCTACAACATGAGGCTTACCGGCATACGCACCAGCGAGTGGACCAAGGCCCTGTTCGAGCTGGCACCGGAGGTGGAGCGCAAGGCGGTTCGCTTCGCTCGCCTTACCCTCCTGTTCCACGGCAGCGTGTTTGCGATCGCAGCGGTGTTCGGCCAGTGGTGGCTCCCCATTGTGCTCACCGGCTATCTGTTTGTCGGTAACTGGCTTGCCCTGTTGGTCGGTAGGCCGCAGCACGCCGGTCTGATGGACAACGTCCCCGACTTTCGCATGTGCGTTCGCTCCAACAAGCTCAATCCGTTCGTCTCCTTCCTGAACTGGAGGATGAACTGGCACACGGAACACCACATGTGTGCCGGCGTGCCCTGCTACAACCTCAAGAAGCTGGTGAAGGAGATCGCGGGTGACATGCCGCGGCTGCGCACACTGCGTGAGTGCTGGATGGAGATGATCGAGATCGAGAGGCGCCAGCGAGACGATTCGGACTACCAGTTCCAGACGCCGCTGCCCCCGACCGCGCATCCTGCGGTGCTCGAGGAGGGCCAGGTGCAGCTCCCCGACGGCGAGCGGCTGGCCGCCGAGGCATCGATCGGCGACCTGGCGCCCGCCGGTCGGTAGGCAGGGCGGCGGCCGCGACTCGGTGCCGCGGCTGCCCTTCAGAACTGGTGACCGACCTCGACTGAGAAGCTGGTCAGGCTGCCGTCGTCTCCGCTCACCGCCGGCTCGGAGATGAACGACACCAGCCCGATTACGTCCACCCCAAAAAGGGAGAAGATGTCGACGTGGGCACTGATCCCGACGCCGGCACCGACGATGACCCGGTCGGTCGCATTGTCGGCTCGGAGTTGCTCATCGAGCGCCGATGCGGTGGCGGCGTCGACGTAGACCAGGCCACCGGGAATGACCACGTCGTCGAACAGACCGGTGATCCACGAGCCGCGCAGGTCGACGCTGGCCAGCGTCTTCAGCTGCGCGTCGAGGCGCCCATCGGGGAGACCGCGGAAGGCACCGCCGATGGCGTCTTCCGGGCGCAGACCGCCAATTCTGGCTTGCGCCAGCGCCGGAATGAACGCCCCGCCGAGCACGTCGACCACCACGCGATGGGCCAGGTATGCCTGCACCGTGGGCTCGTCTACGACGGGCACGTAGTAGGCGGCGCGCAGCGTGCCGCGGGCATAGTCGGCGCCGCCGATGCCCCGGTTGATGCCGCCCGGGGCGTGTTCGAGGATCGCCTCCGCCACCCAGCCCTCTCGCAGCACGCCCGTCGGCGCCTCGACAACGGTGTCGAGGGCGACGCCGGCCACGTACGAGGTCTGCAGAATCTCCGTGGCGTCAGCTCGCCCCGACTGCAGCAGGTTGGCGGTGGTGCCTTCGTCCGCGCTGTACCACTCGTAGATCAGACGTGGGCCGAGCAGCAGCGACAGGCCGTCACCGGTCTCATGCGGAACGATGCCCTGGCGCAACCATGCGCGGAGCTCGCCGTTGCTGTTGCGGAAGTCGGCCCCGGTCGCTTCTTCCAGACCTGGCAGTGCGTTGCCGCTGGTGTCGCGAAACCACGAGACCGGCTGCCACCCGCCGCCGGCGTGTGCGTTGAGCACCGTGGCACGGTCGGGAACCAACGGCGGCAACGGCACGCCAAGAAACACGTCGAAGCCTATGTACCGCCCACCGCCCGATACCTCGAGGTCCGCGACCACCGCGGCGGGCGCCGCGACAAGAATAGTGAGCAAGATCCAGCCCAATCGTGGCGCCATCGGCCGAATATTGCCGCAACGCGACCGCTCGCGCCATCGCGCCTGGGCGGCACCGCGGAACGAGTCGCCGCGATCGGCGCACTGCCGTCGCGCCGGCGCCTACGGCGGGCACGGGATCGGACGTGGACGCGGCTGTCTATAGAGCTGAGGCCGGCGGCAGCGACTCCGGCACTGGCGGGAGCTCGAGCAGCGGCTCCACCCACGGCGAGGCGAGCTGGCGTCGCGCCAGGTCGCGGTACTCCCCGGCACTCTCGCTGGTGGCAAGTGTGCGCAGCAGCTCTGCTCCGCGAGTGGTCAATCCGCTCTCGCGAGATGCTATCGCCAGGTAGTAGAGCGCGCGCTGCAGCTGCGCCTCTTCCATGTAGTCGAGCACCAGCCGGGCGGCTGTGGGCGAGAACGCGTTCGGGTTGTCGAGCAGTGTGGCGAGGGATGCCAGCTGGTACTCGGGATCTCGCGAGCGTAGCTCCCGCGCCACCTCGGAGACGATGTTGATGACCGCAAACAGCGAGTGCGGGATGGAGCGCGCGTCGCGTCCCGAGCGGTGATAGAACCAGCCCAGCGTCACGTGCGCCTCGACGGCCAGCGGCGTGTCGAGGCGGTAGAGCTGCAGCGTGCTATCGAGCCCGTCGCGGGCGAACGCGTCCCTCATCGCCTGGCGCAGTCGAGAGAATTGCGCCGCGCTGAACTCCTCCTCCTCGCCGACGATGTGTAGCAGCGTCGACTCCATGCCGTGGTACTCCGGGATGAGGCGCTGCAGCCGCGCCACGCGGTAGCGGATGGCGTGCTCGTCGTCGGCAACGACGAGCGCCCCTGCCCGCTCCAGGGCCCGTTGATAGGTGCTGAGCGCGAGCTCGGGTTCCGCCTGGGCGGCATAGATGTCTGCCAGGCGGGCGATCGCTTCGGGGAACACGCTGCGTCGCTCGAGCGCCAGGGTGTAGAACTGCAGCGCCTCCCCGAGCTCGCCCTCGTCGAAGGCTCGCTCGCCGTACTCGAACCAGAGCCAGGCGGGTCTGTCCTCCGAACTGGAGAGCGGAGCCGGCGTCGACGGCGGCGCCACCTGCGTCTCCTCCACTGCCGGCAAGTCCTGAGTGTCCTGAGCGCTAGCCGGCAGCGCCGGCAACACCAGCAGAGCCGCCATCGCCACGACGGCGAGCAACGCGCCTGTGGCTGTCTGACGCCGAACCACCTGGGCGCATGGTGGCGTCCGTGCGGGCATAGCTGCAACGTTCATGGATAGGCCGCCCGGAACGCGCGCACCCGCGCGCTGGCGTTGACGTCGAGGGAGTTGGCGCCGTCGCGCTGGAATTGGTGATAGCCGAGGCCCGCTATCATTGCGGCGTTGTCGGTGCACAGCGACAGGCTTGGGTACAGCGCCTCCACTGGCGATTCGTCGAGCCGCGCGCGCAGGTAGGTGTTGGCGGCCACGCCGCCCACCGCAATCAGCAGCTTGCAGTCGTGGTCGTCCGCCGCACGCAGGGCCCGGTCGACCACGATGTCCACCGCGGCGCGCTGAAACGCGGCGGCCACATTGGCGTCGCTCTCGGCGCAGCGCGGATTGCGAAACTGTTCGCGTTGATGGACCACGGCGGTCTTGAGGCCGGAGTAGGACACGTCGTAGGGGTGCTGGCCCTTGTGCAGCGACGGCGACGGAAAGTCGTAGGCCTCGGGATCGCCCTGCTCGGCGAGACGCTGCACCGCCACCCCGCCGGGATAGCCGAAGTCGAAGTGCTTCGCCACCTTGTCGAACGCCTCGCCGCAGGCATCGTCGATGGTGGCGCCCAGCACCTCGAACTCGTCCCAGGCCTTGACCAGCGAGATGAGGGTGTGGCCCCCGGACAGCAGCAGCCCAATGTGCGGGTAGCTGATCTCGTGCTCGAGGGCGGCCGAATACAGGTGGGCGTGCACGTGGTCGACGGCGACGATGGGCGTGCCGGTGGCGATTGCCAGCCCCTTCGCGTAGGAGAGGCCCACCAGCAGCGAGCCGATGAGCCCGGGGCGGTGGGTGACGGCAATGGCGTCGATTGCGCCGATGTCGGTGTCTGCCTCTTGGAGCGCTCGCGCTACGACGTCGTCGATCCACTCGATGTGCTTGCGACTGGCGATCTCCGGCACCACGCCGGCGTAGCGCCGGTGCTCCTCGATCTGCGAGTACACCACGTTGCTGAGCATCTGCCGGCCGTCGCGTACCACGGCGGCAGCGCATTCGTCACACGAGGTCTCGATGCCGAGCAGATCCATCGACGGGCGGGCCCCCTACTCCCGGTCCCGCGCGGCGACTGCCACGTCCCGTTGCGCCAGGTCGGCGAGGCCTACCAGCGCTACGCTGTCCGCCTGCAGCGTCGGAATGCGCAACGCCAAGTAGGCCGCCAGCTCGGCGCTGGCGGCGTGGCCGATCACCGTTGCCTGGCCGCCGCCGGCCGCCAACGCGACGCCCTCCTCGAAGGCGGCGGCGATGGCGTCGGACTCGCGCACGTTGTCGAGAAACACATCGCGCCGCAGGAACGGCACACGGTGTGCCAGGGCGAACTCTTCCGCCACCGTCGACGCCGTCGTGCGGCTGTCGAGGAAGAAGCGGCCGGTGGCACCCAGGTAGGCCATTACCGCATCCATGGCAATCGGGTCCGCGGTGAGCCGCGACCCCATGTGATTGTTCGCTCCGGCCGCGCCGTCGATCGAATCGAAGCTCTCGGCCAGCTGCCCCCACACGTCGAGCAACTCATCCTCCACGGTGATGGTCCCCGGGCCTGGCCATCGGCCGTCGCTGGCCTCCATGGGTGCATGCAGGATGACCTCGTGGCCGGCGCCGCGTACCAGCGCAGCCGCGGATGCCGACTGAGCCAGGTGCGGGAGGACGGCGAATGTCAGCGGCCCCGGAAGGCCGAGAAAGGGCTCTAGCTCGGCGAGGTTGTTGCCGACGTCGTCGATGACGATGGCAAGCGCTCCGGTAATCGGGATGTCCTGAGGGCTCGTTGGCATCGGCGCCGTCTGTAGCTCCGATCCGTCCCGCTCGTCTGCTGGATCGATCGAGGGTGCCTCCCCGTGCGGTGGCGACGGGGCGGCCTCGGCCAGCGGGTCGGCCGGCGAGTCCCCGGGATCGGCGACACGGTCGGGGGGTACCGGGATGAGCAGCGTGATGAGCGCCAGTAGCGCGGTGATGGCCAGCAGGAGGCCGACCGCACGCCGGCCTCTGGTCACTGGGGCGCGGACGCCCTTAGCGCCGCCCCTGGCACCGGCCCCCACGCCACGAGAGGGGCGCCGGCTAGTTGGTGTAGATGAACGCCTCGAGCTCGGCGGCATGGGTCCGCAACTTCTTGAGAGCTTTCATTTCGATCTGTCGGACGGTCTCGGGGGAGATGCCCATCTCCTCGCCAATGCTCTTGAGGGTGTACTTCTTGCCGCCAAAGAAGGAGAAGCGCCGCAGGAGCACCTGTTTCTCGCGGTCTTCCAGGGTCTCCAGGAATCGCAGCGTCTCCTCGCGCAGGTTCTTCCGCACCAGTGTGCGTGCCGGGTCGTAGGACGGGTCCTCCACCAGATCCTGCAGGGTGCGCCCGCACTACGCCCGCACTTCCCATCCCTCTCACCCCTCCCA
>CAJWOB010000157.1 GCA_913043885.1 uncultured Spirochaetaceae bacterium
GTTACCAGTCGTGAGCGAGTGGTCGATGTACTCGATCATGTTGTTCGACAAGTAGAGCGTGTCTTTGCCGGACGCTCCCGTCGTAAAACCACCGCCGCTAAAACCGTACGTGTCGCCTTGCACCCCGAAAGGCTTCCGAAGGTTGACGGTGCTGTCGCCTCTATCGCTGGCGTCTCCCGACGTCGTTGACAGGTCGATGTAGTCGATGGAGTTGGTCGCCCCGCGATTCATCATGAATCCATACGAATCGCCCGTTATGCCGCTTCCAGGGTCGTAGCTTGGAGAAGCGACCATGTCGCCGACGTCAGCCGAGTTGCCGCTCTGTGTCGTCAGGTCGATGTAATTGATCGCTTCTGCTACGGCAGTGATTCCAGACTGGAGCCCCATCCGGAACGCATACGTGTCGCTGTGAGCTCCGGTCGTTCCTCGGCCGGAATTGGTGTCGTCGCCACGATCGACCGCGTTGCCAGTTGTCGCCGTGCGATCGACATAGTCGATGACGTTGTACGTCGTTCCGTAGGTTGACTCTGACGAACCGTTCCACAAGTAGACCTCGTCTACATTGCTCGCCCCATCTGGGTCCGGTGGAGCACCGCCACGGAATGCCTTTCGCCTGTTGATCAGGAACGTCATTGGCTCACCCTTTCGCAGAACTCGCGGTAGTCCGCTTTCGGCATGTGGAATCCGAAGCTGACAACAACTCGCGGTCGGTCGCCGATGACTGGATAAACACTGTGCTTCTTGAACGCATCGAAAGTCCAAGCGTGCCCTTCGGGTGGTGGATCGAACGATACGTTGTCCACCATCAGGTCGGCACCGTCGGAGAGCAGGTCGAGATCGATATCGAGGCTATTGATGGCGTCCTCGACGTCGGCGAAGTCCGCCAGTCCCAGCTCGCCGGTCAGCACCTCTCCCAGCAGGTCGCCTACACCGGAGAGCTCGATGGCGAGGCTGCCGCCCACCAAGCTCAGCTCCGCCGCCTCTTCGGGGGTGATGTCTGGGTCTGCCAGCGCATCGACGACGGCATCCAGCGCCGCCTGCATGGCCGCGGGGTCGCCGGCGTTGAGGGCGTCGTCGCCAAACGCGCCAAGCTCGTCGGGTGACAGGTTGGTAAGCGGTGTCTGCAAGAAGCTTACCGGGCTGAAGGTGAAGATCGCCTCGCACCCGACCAGCGCCAGGGCGGCGAAACCGAGTGCGCCTATCACAGCTGCGCGGCCGTTGCGCGTGAGCGGACGCATGCCTAAGTAGTATATACCCGCAAAAAGGGATCTCAACCCGCCTCGGGCGGCCTACAGCGGTGCAGGTCGCCTGCACCCGGCACGGGCCGGCTACAGCTGCTGCAGGTCGCCTACAGCTGCTGCTGCACCCGCTCCAGGCCGAGCTGTGCCTCGCCGAACGACGGATCGAGGTTGAGCGCGCGCTGATAGGTATCGCGAGCCTGCACGCTCTTGCCGGCAAGCTCCCGCGCGTAGCCGAGCCGCGTCCACCAGGAGCTGCGGTTGGCGTTGAGGTGCAGCGCGGTCGAGAAGGCGATATCCGCATTCTCGTACTCCTGCAGCGAGATGTAGATCTCGCCCATGAAGGCGTAGACGCGGGCAATCCGGTCGCCTTCCGGCGCCAGCGCCGCGTACTGCTCGAACCGCTGCAGCGCTGGCTCCAGCTCGCCCAGATAGAAGTGGGCCTCGCCCGCGTTCTCGATAATGCGGTGATCGAAGCGGCTGATCTGCAGCCCACGCCGCGACACCTCGCGCGCCTCGTCGTAGCGCCCCAGCGAGATGAGGCTCCATCCCATCACCACCATCGCGTCCAGATTGTTGGGTGCCGCCTCGAGCTCCGCGCGGGTAACCTCGACGGCGCGCTCGTAGTCGCCATTGCGCCACATGGCGAGCGCGTCCGGCGCCTCCTGCGCCACGCCCGGCATCGCCGCTGCGACCACCAGCAGCGCTGCCACTGGGCACGAAAGCGGCCTAGCCGTCGTGGCGCCCCTCGTTGCTGGGGGTACGCATGGCGCACACGCCGTTGAACACGCAGCCGCTCTCCATAACCAAATCGGGGGTATCGATGTCGCCCTGCACGCTGGCGGTGGACGCCAGCTCTACCCTGCGCCCTGCCAGCACATCACCCTTGATTCTGCCACGCGAGGTAACCCGTTCCGCCTCCACGCGGGCGTTCACCACCGCGTCGGTGCCGACGAACAGGTCGCCGGAGGCCTTTATCTCCCCCTTGAAAGTGCCCTTGATCATGAGCGGCTCACTGAAGGTGAGCTCCCCGGTGAAGTCGATGTCCTCGGCCAAGATGGTGTCGATCTGGCTCTCGTCGAAGTCCGGTACCTGAGCCAGCCGACGGCGCACGTCTGCCACGGCGCCGACGATAGCACAGCCGGCGCGCCCGTTTCAGCCGGGGGTCTGGCCATCCAGCGGTTCGGTAACCACGGCCAGGGCAGCCTCCACCCGGCGACGCATCTCGACCGTGTGGGGGTTGAAACGTTGCAGATCGACGAACAGCTGATGGGAGTCGTTGCAGGTCTGCTCCACCACCTCCAGCAGCTTCTTGTAGCCGACCGTACCGATCTGCGATGGCTCCAGCCGCAGCTCCGACAGGACGCGGCCGACCAGGTGGGTGACGCCCTGGGTAGCGGCGGCCTCGCGGTCGTGGTCGTCGGCGCTGAGCTCGATAACGCGCAGGCCCATGTCGCGGAACTCTGTCTGCCAGAAGCCGACCAGCTCGGCGCTGGCGCGTACCGGCGTAACGATCATCGGTTGGCCGGCGACGCCGTCCCGGGCCGAATCGGGGCCGAACATCGGGTGGGTGCCGAGTATGGCCACCTCTTCGGGCAGCAGCCGCGCCATTACCTCGACCGGGTGCACCTTTATCGAGCAGGTGTCCATCACCAGCGCGCCGGGGCGTACCCGACCGGCGATCTGCCCCACCACCTCTTCCATGGCGGATATGGCGACACACAGCACGATGACGTCGGACTGCAGCACCTCGTCCTCGGCCGCCTGCTCCACCCCGGTGGGAGCCGGATGCGGGCGGCGGGAGTAGGCACGCACCTCGTATCTGGTGGCCAACTGTGCGGCCCAGAAGGAGCCGAAGCGCCCCAGGCCGTAGACGCCAACGACCATAGCGGCAGCATGGTAGGCGGCTGCCAAGCGCCGCGTCGAGCGCCTCGGCCCGCCGACCGGGTATGATCGCGCCCATGAGGATCGCCATCGTCGGCCTCGGCCGCATGGGATCGGTGGCCGCCGCCACCGCCAACGCCGCAGGCCATGAGGTAACACTCCGCGTCGACCCCAACGCCGAGGGCGCCGATGCGCCCTCCTTCCTGCCCGAACACGCGGAGCGGTGCGATCAGGTAATCGAGTTCTCCACCGCCGATGCGGTGGTGGACAACGCCCGCAGCTACGCCGCCGCCGGGGTGCCGGCGGTGGTCGGCACCACCGGCTGGAACGACCGGCTATCCGAAGTGAAAGCCATCGTATCGGCCGGCGGCAGTGGCTACCTGTACGCGGCCAACTGCTCCATCGGCATGCACGTATTCATGCGGGTGGTGGCGCGAGCCGCCAGCATGTTCGACGCCCTGCCAGCCTACGACGCCGCGGTCTACGAACACCACCACCGGCGCAAGGCCGACTCACCTAGCGGCACCGCCCTGGCGGTGGCCGACGCCGTGCTGGGTGCCAGCAGCCGCAAGCAGCGGGTGGCCACCGAGCGCCTCGACCGGCCCATCGACGAGGACGAGCTGCACGTTGCCTCGATCCGTGGTGGCGAGGAGCCTGGTACCCACACGGTGCTGTTCGACTCGCGGGAGGACACCGTGGAGCTGGTGCACCGCGCGCGCGGCCGGGAGGCCCTGGCGGTGGGCGCGCTGCGCCTGGCAGAGTGGTTGCAGGGCCGCACCGGTTTCTTCACTATCGAGCACTTCCTGGCCGACCTGCTGCCGGAGGCCTGAGGACCGCAAGGAGAGCACATGTTCAAGGGCGCCTACACCGCAATCGTCACCCCGTTTACCAGCAGTGGCGATATCGACAAGGACGCACTCAAGCGCCTGGTAGACACGCAGATCGCAGCCGGCATCGATGGGCTGGTGCCCACCGGCACCACCGGCGAGAGCCCGACGCTCAGCAACGACGAGCACCACGAGATGGTACGCCTGGTAATCGAGTACGCGGACGGCCGCGTGCCGATTATCGCCGGTGCCGGGTCGAACAGCACCGCAGAGGCGCTGGAGCTGACCCGTCATGCCAAGGCCGACGGAGCGGCGGCCACGCTCCATGTCGCCGGCTACTACAACAAGCCGTCAGCGGCGGGCTATCTGCGTCACTTTCTGAGCATCGCCGACGAAATCGACTTGCCGCTCATCGTCTACAACATCGCGCCGCGCACCGCCAAGAACATCGACAACGACACCATGCTCAAGCTAGCCGAGCACCCCAACATCGTCGGGGTAAAGGAGGCCAGCGGCGACTACACCCAGCGCATGGAGCTGGTGCTCCGTCGGCCCGACGACTTCGTGATGCTGTCCGGTGACGACGAGGCGACCTTCCCGATGATGGCGATAGGGGGCGAGGGCGTTATCTCGGTAACCAGCAACCTGGTGCCGGAGCGGATGATCGCCATCGTCCGCAAAATGGAGGAGGGCGACCTGGCTGGGGCGCGCGAGCTGCACTACGAGCTGCTGCCACTGATGTCGGCGCTGATGAAGCTGGACACCAACCCGATCCCCATCAAGGCGGCGCTGGCGCTGACCGGACAGATCGGCGAGCACTACCGCCTGCCGATGACCCCGTTGTCGACCGGCGCGCGGGCCCAGCTGCAGGAAGTGCTGACCGAGTACGGGCTGCTGTAACGGCCGGCCGGTCGCTATCCTTATAGCGCACGGATAGTCGCGAGTGTCGCCTCTCCCCTTGTCCGGCCGCTATGCGGATAGGGGCCGTCTCGTCCGGCGCCGCAAGACGGGCGCTAGGCCCGGGCGCTGCTGAGGGCGTTGGCGATTTCGATAATCTGCGCGGGGGAGAGCTCCTCGGCGCGAACGCCGGGGTCGGTACCGGTCTCCTCGACGATATCCAGCAGCTCGGCCTTGGATAGGCCAATGAAGTCGCCCTCGGCCAGCAGGTTGTTGCGCAGCGTCTTGCGGCGCGCCGCAAATACCGCACGGATAAGCGCCAACAGGAAGTCGCGGTCGGCGATGCGCGGCTTCTTGGCGTGCGGACGCAGCTCCACTACCGCCGAGGTAACCTCCGGCACTGGATAGAAGGTGCCGGGCGCCAGCTCACCGTGGGCGACCACGTCGGCCATCACCTGGCACAAGACAGAGAACGAGGAGTAGTTGCGGGTACCAGGCGCCGCGGTAATCCGCTCCGCCAGCTCCTTCTGCACGGTGAACAGGCAGCGGCCGGAGATGCGATTGGCCTCCGCCAGCGCGCCGATGATGGCAGAGGCACTGCTGAACGGCAGGTTGCCGACGACGCGATCCGGTCGCCCGCTCTTCTTCTCCGTTGCCTGCCAGGTCTTCACGAAGTCGCCCTCGATCAGCGAGACGTGGCGAGCCTTGGCGATGCCAGCCTTGAGGTAGCGAACGAGCCCGGCGTCGATCTCGAACAACACCAGCTTCTTGCAGCGCTCCGCCAGCGCCTCGCTGAGTGCGCCGAGCCCAGGGCCGATCTCCCACACCACGTCGGTGGAACGCGACGAGAGGGTTCGTACCAGCTTGTCGCGGGTGCGCGGATTGACCATGAAGTTCTGGCCCCAACGCTTCTTGGGCCGTGCGCCGAGATCGGCTAGGGCGTGACGAATGTCGGCTGGTGAGTTGTGATTCAAAGCTCGATTCCGGGCACCGCACCGAACATCCGGTTGATGCCGACCAGTGCACTATACAACACCCCCAGCAGCGGCTCGCTGACCGCCCGGGAGTCACCGCCGGAAACGGCGTCTACGACCGTAGCGAGGGCGCCACCGAGCAGAAACAGGGCGGTAAGCGGGATGAGCAGCAGGCCGGCCACCGCACCGACCGGGCGCACGGCACCGAAGGAGTGCAGCACCAGCGGAAAGGTGAACAGCTGCGCTCCCACCGCCACCCCTAGGGCGCCGCGCAGCGCCGGCGGCAACATTCCTGGCAGATGCAGCGTGATGCGGGGGGGGGCCGAGCAGCAAGATCCCCGCCAGCGCCAGGAACGACAGCTGGAACGACAGCGCGGTGGTAGCGCTCGGCTCGAGAATCAGGACCACGATCGCCGCCGCCGCCAGCACCTCTATCCCGCGCGGCCGATCGCCCCGCAGTCGACCGGCCTGTGCCAGCGCCGCCATGGCGGCGGCACGCAGCAGGGAGGGCCGCGGGCCCGCCAACCACACGTAGCCCACTACCGCCGCCACCGCCAGTGCCGCCGCCGCCGCATCCCACCAGCGCGCGTGTTCGGGTGCCAGTGCTAT
>CAJWOB010000158.1 GCA_913043885.1 uncultured Spirochaetaceae bacterium
CAAACGCCACGTTCCCCTCGATGAGAGCGCGGTTGGCGCGGTCGCGGTCGACGGCCACGACGACCGCGGCACCACGCGAGGCGGCTTCGGCGGCTACTACGCCGGTGCCGCTGAATAGGTCGAGGAAGCGACACCCCTCTATCCCGCTGAGCGTGGCAAACGCCGATTCGCGCATCCGGTCCATGGTGGGCCGAACCGCCCTCGACCGTGGCGGCCGAATCCTGCGGCCGCGAAACTCACCGCCGGTTATCCGCATGTACCCGCTCCCTCGCCAGCCGCGCCAGCTCGATATCGCCAGTGAGGTCGGCAACGCGTAGCTCTGGGAAGCCCGCCTGGCGGAGGCCGAGCAGCTCACCGGGCCCCCGCTGCGCCAGGTCCAACTCCGCGATCTCGAACCCATCGGCGGCCTGTTTCATTGCCCTCAGCCGCGCGACCCCGCCAGGAGTCAGCGCCGGGTCGTAGGTAAGGAACGCGTACGCCTGCGCAGCGCCGCGGCCGACGCGTCCCCGCAGCTGGTGGAGCGTCGCCAGGCCGAAGCGCTCCGCGCTCAGCACCACCAGGCAGGTTGCGGCGGGGATATCGACACCCACCTCCACCACGGTGGTGGCCAGCTGGACCCTCGCCTCGCCATCACGGAACTGCTCCATCACCCTGCTCTTCTGCTCGTCGTCGAGCCCACCGTGCACCAGTCCAGACGGGAAGCGCGCGAGGGGGCTGCGGCTGACCCGATCGGCAAGGGCATGCACATCCAGATGAGCAGCCGGCGCGTGGCTATCGTCGGCGGCGGCCACCTCGGGTTCGCCGATGCGCGGCGCAACCAGGTACGCCTGGCCGCCGTTGTCCAGCTCGGCGGCCACCCGGCTGAACACCTCGTCGAGGCGGTCCATTCTGGCCAGGTGGGTGCGCACCGGCCGCCGTCCCGCGGGCAGCTCACGAATGGTGCTCAGCTGCAGGTCGCCGTACACGGTAAGGGCCAGTGAACGAGGAATCGGCGTGGCGGACATCAACAGCAGATCGGCCGCCATTCCCTTGGCGCGCAGCTGGCGGCGCTGCGCCACTCCGAAGCGATGCTGCTCGTCCACGACCACCAGCCCAAGCCGGTGAAAGGCGACGTCCTCCCTCAGCAGCGCCTGGGTGCTCACCACGAGGTCGATGTCGCCCCGCGCCAGCGCCGCCAGCAGATGCCGGCGCTGCTGCCTGGCCACCCCGGTGCCGGCTCCGCTCCCCCCCACCAGGCAGGCGACGTTCACGCCGGCGGGCGCCACCACCCGCTGCGCCGTCGCGGCGTGTTGGCGGGCGAGCAACTCGGTAGGCACCACCAGCGCCACCTGCTCACCGGCCTCGACTACCGCACAGGCGGCCAGCAACGCCACCAGTGTCTTGCCACAGCCAACGTCGCCCTGCAGCAGCCGGTCGCTGGCCGCCGGCGCCGCCAGGTCGCGGTCGATCTCCCGAAGCGCGTCGCGCTGCCCGGACGTGAGGGAGAATGGGAGGGCATCGATGACCGCCTGTCGGCGGCTGAATGCCAGAGCTCGGATGGGGCGTGGTGGCGGTTGGCGCTTCACCAGCGCTCGCTGCAGCTGAGTGAGCTCGGCAAAGGCGACCGAGTCGCGGGCCAGCGCCAACCGCTCGAAGCCGTCGGGCCAGTGCATCGCCAGCAGCGCCTCGTGCGGCGACAGAAAGCGGCCAGGCGCTTCCTCGGCCTCGTCGGGCTGACGGGCGGCGGCTGCCGCTCGAGACGCCTGTGTAGGCAGCTGCAACGTCAGGCGCCGCAGCATCTGCTGCGTCACCCCCTTAGTCAGCGGATACACCGGCACGATACGGCCGTACCACGCGACGCTCTCCGGACCGGCACCAGAACGCAGAGGATGCAGCTCGAACTCCGACGCCTCGGCCACTGCACCGTCGGCGCCGCCGGCCGCTCGGGCCTTGAACCGTGCGTACAGCAGCAGGCGCGTGCCCACCGGCGCGCCGGTGCGCAGGTAGCCGCGCCCGTAACACCACAGCAGGGCCTGATCGGTGCCGTCGCTGACCCGCAGCTGCAGCGTCCCCCGACCCCTCGCTCGCGGGCTCCGACCGGCGGTGGCCCGACCGGTGGGTACGAAGTGGTGGGCCACCACCTCCACTACGGCGACGCCGGTCGTGGCCTCGGCACCACCGTGCCCGACGATGTCAGCCAACGCGAGGACCTGGCGACGGTCCTCATGGCGAATGGGCAGGTGCCACAGCAGGTCACCGCAGGTGCGGATGTTCAGCTGGGCAAGCTTGGTCGCGGTGGCCGGACCGACCCCGCGGAGGGTGGTGATCGAGTCGGCCGCTACGACGGCAGCTGCCCCGGACCTACTCCGACCACCAAGCCGTTCAGCACCCACATCGCCACCGTCGCGACACCACAGGCCAGCGTGGCCATGAGCAGATACACGTCCTCGTCCTTGCCGGGCCCGAGGCGGAAGTATCGCTGCACCAGGGTGAGCGGCGGCCGTGAGATCGCCTCGGTGACACGCGCCAGGGGTGAGCCGGTACGTCCGACGTACCGCACCATCCACCACTGTGCGAGGGTGGCCAGCAGGAAGATGGTGGCTATCCAGCGGCCGAATTGCATCACCACACTGGCGGCCAGCCAGCCGATGAGGCGCAGCGTCAGATCGAAGCCGGCAGCGCGAAAGTGGAAGATCTCCCGCGCCCACATCAGCACTGCGAAAGCCACCAGCGCCGACATGTCCAGCCCGGCGGCAGCGCGGGACGGCACGATACTGGCGAAGAAGCGCAGGTATGGATCGGTCACCCGACGCAGCAGGTCGCCGGGACCGCCCTGGCTCGGCCCACGCAGCCAGGACGTGATAAAGCGGAGCACCAGCAGCATCAAGTAGATCGATGCGGCGACCTGTAGGATCTGAAACAGCTGCATCTGCCGCTAAGTAGTATAGGGGATGGTGGCGGTGGCGGCGCCACCGTCGCGGCGGCCGCGCACTCGGCGCCGCCTACTCGGTCCAGGCTTCGGCTACCTCGGGCATCTCCCGCAACCCCCCCACCAGCTCGGCGCCGTCGACGGTCAGGTGTGGCGAAGCTTCCACCACCACCTCGCGGTCGTCCAGGTGGCAGTGGATGAACAGATGCAGCCTTCCCGGCGCGGCGATCATGCGGTCGCGCATGGCCACCAGCTGGTCCTCCGATGCCCCGTTGCCGAGGCGCACGTGGAGCTCCTTGGCCTGTCGGTCGGGAGCCTCGCTCGGTGGACACACCGACTCGACCAGGAGCTTCGGCTCGCCCCGCGTACGGTCGATGGTGACGGTTGCGGCGATGACGCCACCATTCTCCAGCAAGTTGCGGGCGGCGCTGAAGGGATCGGAGAACAGCACCATCTCGACGGTGGCCGTGGTGTCCTCCAGGTTCGCGAACGCCATCTGTCGGCCGGTGCGGGTCTGAATCTCCCGGATCTCGCTAACCACACCGATGACGGTGAAGGTACGGTCGCTCTTGGCGCCCGGCTTGCAGTGTCGCTCGACGTCCGCCAGTCGCAGGGTGCTCTTGCGCTCGATGAGCTCGGCGTGATCATCGAGGGGATGTCCGGAGAAGAAGATACCCAGCGCTTCCCTCTCGTAGCGCAGCTTCTCGCTGGTGGACCAGTCGTCGAGCGGCTCGATGGCTACCCGACGGGGCAGGTCGTCGTCGTCGAACAGCGAGCCCTGCCCGTGCATGCGACTGGCCTTTTCCGCCGCCACCCGCTCCAGCAGGCGCTCCAGGTTGTCCATGAGCGTGGCCCGGTTGTGCTGCGTGGCATCGAAGGCGCCTACCTGCACCAGCGACTCCACCACCTTGCGGTTCACCTGCTTCAGGTCCACCCGCTCCAAGAAGTCGTTGATGTCGTTGAAGGGCCCCCCTTCGGTGCGACGATCGACGATCTCCTCGACGGCGGAGGCGCCGACGTTGCGTATGCCGCGCAGCCCACACACGATGGCCCCGTCCCTCACCGTGAACTCCGCCTGCGAGACGTTGACGTCGGGGGCCAACACCTCCAGCTCCATGGAACGCGCCTCGGCGATGTACTCGGCGAGCTTGTCGATGTTGTCGATCTCGTTGGTGAGGTTGGCGGCCATGAAGGCGGCGGGATGGTGCGCCTTCAGGTACGCGGTGTGATAGGACAGTACCGAGTAGGCGGCGGCGTGGGGCTTGGCGAAGCCGTACTCCGCGAACGGCACCATCACCTCGAAGATGCCGACCGCCACGTTCTTGCTGTGGCCCTTCTGCTGGGCCCCGGCAACGAAGCGCTCGCGCTGCTCCTCCATCTCCTTCACTTTCTTCTTGCCCATGGCGCGACGCAGGATGTCGGCTTGCCCGAGGCTGAATCCCGCCACTACCTGGGCGATCTTCATCACCTGCTCTTGATAGACGATGACGCCGTGGGTCTCCTCGAGAATCTCGCGCAGCTCGGGGAGGGGATAGCTGGTGTGCTGGGTGCCGTTGCGCACATCGACGTAGCGATTGATGAACTGCATAGGCCCGGGACGAAACAGCGACGTCAGCGCCATGAGGTCGGCGATACGGCGCGGCTTGGCCCGGGTGAGCAGCGCCTTCATTCCCGAGCTCTCGAACTGGAACACACATGCGGCGCGGCCGGAGCCGAGCATCTCGTAGGTGGCCTCGTCCTCGTCGGCGAGCCGCTGTAGATCGATTTCCCCACCCTGCTCCCGGATCAGCCGAACGGTGTTCTCGATGAGCGTCAGGGTCTTGAGGCCGAGGAAGTCCATCTTCACCAACCCCACGCCCTGCAGCACATCCTCGCCGGTGTACTGGGTGGAGATGGCGCCGGTATGGGCGTCCCGGTAGAGCGGCACCGACTCCAGCAGTGGATCGCGACTTATGACTATGCCGGCGGCGTGGGTGGAGGCGTGGCGGCTCAGCCCTTCCAACTTCAGGCTGGTGTCGATGAGCTCACGGTAGGCGGGGCCGCGCTCGCGCACCGCCCGCAGATCAGCTTCCTGTTGCAGCGCCGCTCCCAGATCGCTCTTGGGCCCCGCGGGTACCAGCTTGGCTATGGCGTCGGCATCGGCGTAGGGAATCTCGAGCACCCTCGCGACATCGCGAATGACAGCGCGTGCCTTGAGCGAACCGAAGGTGATGATCTGCGCGACGTGGTCGCTGCCGTACTTCCTCGTGACGTACTCGATTACCTCGGAGCGGCGTTCGTAGCAGAAGTCGATGTCGAAGTCCGGCATCGATACCCGCTCCGTGTTGAGGAACCGCTCGAACAGCAACCCGAACCGAAACGGATCGATGTCGGTGATGCCCAGCCCGTAGGCCACCACGGATGCGGCACCGGAGCCGCGGCCGGGCCCGACTGGAATGCCGCGTTGGCGGGCGAAGCGGACGAAGTCGTGGACGATCAGGAAGTAGCCGGAATACCCGCAATTGATGATGACGTCCAGCTCGTGGTCGACTCGTTCCTGTATCTCGCCATCGATCGTCGGATAGCGACGCCGCACCCCTTCCCACGCCACCTCGCGGAGGTAGCTGTCCTGGGTGTGACCGCCCGGCACCTCGTAGGCAGGCAGCATCGGCCCCGGCTGTGGGATCTGCAGCTCGCACCGCTCGGCGAGAGCGCGAGTGTTGACGATGGCCTGCGGATAGTCGGCGAATATCTGCTCCATCTCGGCGGCGGTCTTGAAGTAGAACTCGCTACCGTCGAAACGAAGGCGATCGCGGTCGCTCAGCCGCTTGCCGGTACCCACGCAGATGAGCACGTCCTGGGCGCGCGCATCCTCGCGCTGTGCGTAATGGACGTCGTTGCTGGCAACCAGAGGGATGGCGAGCTCACCGCTGAGCCGCACCAGCTCGGCGTTGAGCCGCTGCTGGTCCTGGAGGCCGTGGTCCTGCAGCTCGAGGTAGAAGTTGCCGGGGCCGAAGATCTCCTGATACCTACCCGCCAGCTCGCGCGCCTGCTGCGGCTGTCCGTCGAGCAGCAGCGTTGGGATCTTGGCGGACATGCAGCCGGAGAACCCGATCAACCCGGCGGCATGGTTGGCTAGCACCTCGTCGTCGATGCGCGGGCGGTAGTAGAACCCCTCCGTGTAGCCGATGGAGCTGAGCTTCAGGAGGTTGCGGTAACCGGCCTCGTCTCGGGCGACGAGGCCCATGTGGAACGCCCGCGGCGGCTTGGAACCTCCCACGGTTACCGTGGTGAGCGCGGACGAGGAGGCGGCAGCAGCGGCGGCCTCCTGCTCGACGTCGGCGGCTACCGCTGGAACTAAGATAAGAGTTTTGAAGAAGTATGAGGAAGTGTGTCAAAGTCTGATAAGCGCATGCATTTTTGAGGTAAAACGAGGGATAACACTGATGAGAAATGGGCGAATAAACCAGCAAGGAAAACTGGCGACTTTCCTTTATGAA
>CAJWOB010000159.1 GCA_913043885.1 uncultured Spirochaetaceae bacterium
GTCGTTACCCCACTTGTCTTGCCTCGTCGTGCGCCCTTGCAGTGCGTCAATTTCCTTGGCGTGCCCTAGCACCTTAGTGAAGACAACCCGTTCGGCTCCCCCCCTGCGGGCCAAGGCGTCTGCCATCTGCGCCCAGAGATCCTCGTTCTCTGCGTCGCCCTTCGGGGTGCCCTTCTGCCCCCGGGCGATCCGCGCCGTCCCCAACACGACATACTGACTGTCTGTCCGCACCTCGTCGGCGCCGCTCGCCACCATCACGCGATTGCGGCTCTTATCGGAGCGGCCCATGGCCCAATAGACCTGCACCGCGAAGCCGCCGCTCGCGCCGCTGCCCTCGCTGGCGCCGATGATGATCCCCCGCCCAGGGTACGTGGTCTCCGCCAGCCACCCTTCGTCACGCACCGCGCCACGATACCACGCGATGCTTTACAGCCCCATTGTGCCGGTCTACGTTGCCGCGCGATGCCATCGTCGCCGGCCGGTGCACTACCCGTCGATGCCCACGGCCAGAGCGCGTATCGCGGTGCGCTGCGCGACATCCTGGCCCGTTCCCGTCCCGCGGACCCGGGGCAACGGGAGCCGGAGTACGAGCGTCGGCAGGAGCGCACCCGCGCGCTGCTGGCGGCCCTGGGCGACCCGCAGCTCACCTATCCGTTGGTCCACATCGCCGGCACCAACGGCAAGGGCACCACTGCCGCACTCATCAGCGGCGCGATGACCGCTGCCGGTAGTCGCGTGGGGCTGTTCACCTCCCCCCATCTGCACACGATGCGGGAACGCATTCGGCTGGATATGCAGCCTATCGCGGAAGCGACGTTCACCGAGGTGCATCGCCGGGCGCGGGCCGCGGCAGAAGGGGTCGAGCGCGCCGGCTACGGCAGCGTCTCGACGCTCGAGATGCTGACCGCCATGGCGCTCCTGCACTTCGCCGCTGTGGATGCTTCGCTGGTCGTGGTCGAGGCCTTCGTCGGCGGACGTGACGATATCACCAACGTGGTGTCGCCGGCGGTCAGCGTAATAACCAACATCTCCCTGGACCACGTCGGCGCACTGGGGCCGTCGCTCGCGGCAATCGCCGCGGCGAAGGCCGGCATCATCAAGCCAGGTATTCCAGTTGTCGTCGGGCCGCAGCCCCCGGAGGCGCTCGATGTGCTCCGTGCCGCCGCGGTCCGGTGTCAGGCGCCGCTGCGGTGGGTCCGCGCCGCTCGGCTGGCGCGTAGCACCGCGGAAGAGAACCGCGCGGTGGCCCGCATCACCCTACGCGAGCTAGCTCGACAGGGGCACCGCACACCCCCCTCCCGGCTGGCACGCGCCGCATGGGAACGGCTTCCATGGCCGGCCAGAGGTGAGTGGTTCCACCGTAATGGTGTGCACATCCTGGTCGACGGCGCCCACTGCCCGTGGGCACTGCGCCGCCTGGTCGCCGAGCTGCGCCGGCACGAGGGACGTTGGGGTCGGGTACTGATCGTAGTCGGCGGTCAGCGTGGCCACGACGCCATCGCCAACGCCGTCGAGCTGTTGCCGTTGGCACCGGCGTGCATCTTCGTGGCGGCATCGCGCCACCCGCGAGCCGTGCCGCGGGAGGAGCTAGCCGAGACCCTCAGGGGATCCCCGCCGCTGGTCGGCTCCCTCGCGCCCCCGCATGACACCGTGGCGGCGTCACTGGCGGCGGCCATTGAGACCGCCGATCCCGGCAATCTGGTGGTAGCCACCGGATCGATCGCCGTGGCAGCCGAGGCCCGTGAGCACCTGTTGCCGGAGCTGGCGGTCGATCCGCCGGCGTAGCGGGGGCGGCGGCCGGCTGTACGGACAGCGCGGCCGCCCCGCGCCCGATACCGCTAGTGCTTAGCTGATATCGGTGTCGCGAACGGTCTTGCGCTTGGCAGCCTGCGCGTTCGAGATCGCCTCGTCACAAATCTGACGGACCTTATCGGAAAGGGCGTCGGCGACGCTGGCCGCGGTATTCATGCCTGCCTTGCTCTTGATGTATGCCTTCACTTTCGAAGCGACTACCAGAGTGTCCGCCATGTGATCTCCTTGGAGCTAGAATATGGGCAGCATTATATCTCCGAGATGCGGAAAATCAATAATTCGGGGCCTTTGCTCGAGCGTTTTCCTGCGCCCGGTTTTCGAGCCCGGGGGCGTGCTCAACCCGGCTCGTGCTCGGGGAGCGCGGTTCCGCAGTGATCGCAGAAGTCGGCTTCCTGTCGGTGCCCATCCTTACCGCACCCGGTGCAGCTACGGGCGTCTCGATCGCGCAGGCCGCGGCCCAGGGTCTCGCGGGCGAGCTCGGCGGTAACCAACCCCGTGGGGACCGCGATCATGCCGTACCCCATCACCATGATCAGCGTCGCCAGGGCCTGACCCGCCGGAGTTACCGGCGCCAGATCACCGTAGCCGACGGTGGTCAGCGTGACGATGGCCCAGTAGAGGGCGCGCGGGATGCTGGTGAAGCCATTCTGGTCGCCCTCAATCACGTACATCACCGATCCGAGAACGATGGCGATGGTAAGCACGGCGAACAGGAACACGGTGATCTTGCGGCGACTCTCCCGTAGGGCACGCAGGATGACGTTTGCCTCCACCATATAGGCGGCCAGCTTCAATACGCGAAACACCCGCAGAATGCGAACCACCCGCAGCACGCCGAGGTAGCGGCTGCTCGGAAAGATCAGACCGATGATTGCCGGCAGAATCGCGACCAGATCGATAACGCCGAAGAAGCTGAACGCGTACGCCAGCCGCTTGCGCGCATAGAACAGTCGTAGCAGATACTCTAGAGCGAACAGCGCGGTAAAGGTCCACTCGGCTGCGTTCAGCAACGGCCCGTAGCGAGCGCGCACCGGTGCCGAGCTGTCGAGCATGACGGTAAGAACGCTCAGCACGATGGTGACGATGACGCCGATGTCGAAGGCACGCGCCGGGGGGGTGTCCGAGAGGAAGATGATGTCGCGAATGCGCTCGTGACGGCTGGGGAGCCGGGACGGTGTCGCTGCCATACGGCGAGCTTAGCGCAGGCGGCGCCCAGCCAAAGCCGCTGTCACGCCACGCCAGCGCGCCGCGCCAAGCCCCCGCTACGCGGGGCCCGCTACTTGGCCTGTCGCGCCACGCTCGGTACAAATATCAAATGAGCGACACCATCGGGATTACCACCGATGCGCTGCTGACGACAGATATCCCGTCGCTGGCGTCCGAGCGCATGCGACGGCTCCCGCCTTACCTGTTCGGCACGATCAATCGAGTAAAAGACGAGCTGCGTCGCAAGGACGTAGACATCATCGACTTGGGCATGGGGAACCCCAACGATCCCACGCCGAAGGTAATCGTCGACAAGCTCATCGAGGCGGCAGCCGACAGGCGCAATCAGCGCTACTCCTCATCCTCCGGTATCTCCGGCCTGCGCAAGGAGGTGGCGCAATTCTACCAGGCGACCTGGAACGTCGATCTCGACCCCGACGACGAGGTCATCGCTACCCTCGGCACCAAGGAGGGCTTCTCCCACCTCTGTCTGGCCCTCCTCGGTCCCGGCGACGTAGCGATAACGCCAACGCCGGCCTTTCCTATCCATATCTACGGGCCGGTGATTGCCGGCGCCAACGTCATCGGCATCTCCATGGGCGGCGGCGACGAGCGGCTGCTGTCCAACCTCGACCACATGTGCCGCAACCTGTATCCGCAACCAAAGGTGCTGATACTGAACTATCCCCACAATCCCACTGCCCACACGGTCGAGTTGGACTTCTACAAGGAGGTGGTGCGACTGGCCAAGCAGTTCGGCTTCTACGTCATCCACGACTTCGCCTACGGCCTTACCACCTTCGACGGCTACGAGGCGCCCAGCTTCCTGCAGGTGCCGGGGGCCAAGGAGGTCGGCATCGAGTCGCTCACCATGTCGAAGGGCTTCAACATGGCCGGCTGGCGCATCGGCTTCTTCGTCGGCAACCCCGACATGGTGCGGCTGTTGGGCGACATAAAGGGTTACTACGACTACGGCATCTTCCAGGCGATCCAGATCGCGTCGGTCATCGCCCTCCGGCACTGCGTCGACGATATGCGCGAGCAGGCCCGGGTGTACGAAAACCGGCGCGACGTGCTGTGCACCGGTCTGGAACGTGCCGGCTGGCAGGTCACGCCACCGTCGGGGACCATGTTCGCCTGGGCACCGATTCCGGAACCGTACGCGCAGATGGGCAGCCTGCAGTTCGCCGTGCAATGCCTGCAGAAGGCCGAGGTGGCAGTGGCGCCGGGCCGCGGCTTTGGTGAGGATGGCGAGGGGTTCCTGCGCATCGCCCTGGTGGAGAACGAGCACCGCCTGCAGCAGGCGGTGCGTCAGCTACGGCGAGCCTTTCCGCTCTAGTGGCGCGGCTGCGCTAGCGGGCGACTAGGCCGGCGAGAGCGCGGACCCGGCGCGGACCTCGGCCCCGCGCTCGAAAGCGGAGGCGAGGGCGAGGGCGTTCGGCGGCAGAGCCTGCCCCTCGCTTACCTCGGCGCCGAGCGCCAGTAGGTTCTCGCGGAGCGCCTCGTAGCCACGCTCGACGTAGTCGATCTGCCACACCCGGCTCTCGCCATCGGCGATCAGCGCCGCCAGCAGATACGCGAACCCCGCGCGCAGATCGGGTACTACCATCTCGCTCGGCTGCAGCTGTACCGGGCCCTGTATTACGGCACTGTGCTGATAGCCCAGGTCGCGGAATCGGCACGAGCGGTTGCCCAGACAACTGTCGTACATCTCTATGTTGGCGCCCATCGCCACCAGGGTTGGCACGTATCCGAAGCGGCTCTCGTATACCGTCTCGTGGACGATGGACACCCCCTCCGCCTGCGTGAGGAGTACCGCGAGCGGCGGAAGCCAGTCGGTCATGAAGCCGGGATGGGGCTCGGTCTCGACCAGGACCTTGTTCAGTCGCCCGGAGGAGCGGAAGCGGATTCCCTGGGGCTCGATCTCGAACTCGCCGCCGGTCGCGCGCAGGGCGTTGAGAAAGGTGGCCATGTGCTCCTGCACCGCGTTGTAGACCATCACCTCGCCCCCGGTGACGACGGCCGCGGTGGCGTAGGAGGCCGCCTGCAGTCGATCTGGGATTATCCGGTAGCGGACGCCCCGAAACTGTGATCCGGTGGCGGCAGCACCGGCGCCGCCGACACCGTCGATGGTCCAGGTGCGCCCGGCTTCCTGCTGGATCCGCGCTCCCATGGCCTGCAGAAATCCGACCAGATTCTGGATTTCCGGCTCGACCGCTGCGTTCCGGAGGACCGTCCGGCCCTCGGCTGCCGCGGCGGCAATCAACAACTGTTGCGTGGCACCGACACTGGGGAAGGGGAAGCGGACCGTCGCACCGTGCAGCCCGGCTGCGGTAAAGGTGGTCTCGCTCTCGGTGGCGCGAACGTCGACACCGAGCGCGCGCAGGCCATCGACGTGGAAGTCGACCGTCCGCGAGCCGAGCGCGTCTCCACCGACGGCGGCGATCTGCGCGGCGTCCAGCCGCGCCAGCAGCGGAGCGACGAACAGGATCGACGAGCGGTTGGCGCGGCTGTCCGCGTCGGGGATGCGGAACTCGCTCAGCTTGCTCGGGTCGATCTGCAGCGTGTTGGCGTCCAGCCACTCCCAGGTAACGCCGATGGAGCTGCAGATGGACAAGGTGATGTCCACCTCGCGCGTCCGCGGCATGTTCTCCAACACGCTGACCTGGCTGCTCAGCAGTGAGGCGATCAGCAGCTGTGGCCCGGCGTTCTTGGCACCGCCGACCGCGACTTCGCCCTGCAGGGGTCGCCCGCCCCTGACGCTGTAGTATCGGTAACTGCTCCGCGTAGCGCCCATCTTCCTCTATTTGATGATCGGCAGAGCGGACACCCGCCCCAAGAAGGGCGGAGAGACGCTACTCCGTACCGGCGCCGGCGCCGTCGCCTGGTGCGTCCGCGTCCGGAGTCTTGATGTTGTAGCGGCGGCGGAACCGCTCGACCCGACCCGCGCTGTCCACCAGCGTCTGCTTGCCGGTGCCGATGTCGTAGACATAGATGCGCGGGTTGCCATCGACATAGCTGAGATAGACCAGTTGCTTGTAGTCGGGCGAATAGCGCGGCGTCAGCGCGGTCGAACGGCCGGTGGTGATGAAGCGGTGGTTGGCGCCGTCGCTATCCATGATGGCAAGGCGCTTGGTCCGGTTATCCTTAGGGCCGGTTTCGGCGATATAGGCGATCCGGCTGTCGAAGAACGGGCTTTCCCCGGTGAGGCGCGAATAGATGAGGTCGGCGCACTTGTGCGCGGCGCGGCGCCAGTCTGCGGGCGGCACGACCCAGCCGGAACGGACCAGCTCGTCCTGCAAGGCGACGTCGTAGAGATAGCAGCCGACCACCAGCTTGCCGTCGCCGCGCGGGCGAACG
>CAJWOB010000160.1 GCA_913043885.1 uncultured Spirochaetaceae bacterium
AGCTTGCCTGGTAACGATCACTATCATGCGATGGATGCGCGCGATCTGAAAGTATTCCGGGAGAGAGTGGCTCAAACCCAAATTGCTTTGGGTGATGAGGATAAGCGTGCGCTTGAAGATGAGGAGTCTGCTCGACAGAACGCGAGAAGGAGTCTTGTTGCGGCAGTCGACATTGTGAGTGGAACGACTTTGACCAGTAATATGTTGACTTGGAAACGACCTGCACACGGGATTAGCCCGGCTAAAATTGATAACGTGGTTGGACGGAAGGCGATCATTGATATCGCTAGTGATGAAATCATCTACCCCTCACATCTCGAAAATTATTCAGAATGAGGGTGGTCGGCATAGTTGCAATGCGGATGGGGTCTCATCGCCTCCCTGGGAAAAGTTTACTTGATATTGCAGGCCAACCTCTGCTCGCTCACTTGCTGGATCGGCTAAAAGCATGCTCAAGCCTTGACGAGGTGATTGTCGCTACAACGAGTTTAGATGAGGACAAGCCGATCACTGACTATGCAAGATCATTTGGGGTGGGATTATTTCAAGGTTCTTCAAACGACGTCCTTCAACGAATTACGCAAGCGGCAAATAAGTACAAGGCGGACATCTGTGTCGTAGTCTATGGTGATGGGCCGCTTATCGACCCCGAAATTATAGATTTTGCTGTCAGCTCTTTTCGGGCCAATCCAAAACTGGACTTCCTAGGCAATGACCTAAAAAGTACTTTCCCATCCGGTATGGAAGTAGAGGTAATGCGATTTGAAGCGCTGTTGAGGAGTCATGAGTTATGCGTTGATCCATCGACTCGTGAACACGGAACTCTTTTCCTTAGGCAGCACCCTGAACTTTTTCGAGTAGAAAATTTCGAGGCGGAGGGGTCCCAGCGCCGCCGGATCCAGGGAGCCCCCGTCTTCGAGCTCTTCGAGGAAGGCGTCGGCCATGCGCAGGCGCTCGCCGAGCTCCCGCAACTGGTCGCGGTCGACCAGAACGAACATGCACAGAGTGTAGTGGACAGGGCCGCCGAGCGGCCGGTTATCAAGGCGGCGCTAGCGCGCGGCGAGCGGCGTGCCGTACGCCGCAATCTCGACGGCACCGGTGTTGCCGCCGTTGCTGTCGACCACCTCAAAGCGCAGCCTGCTCGCCACGAGGTCGACATCGAAGGAGTACGCACGGCTGGCGTCCTCGAGCGAGAATGGCCCCAGCATCTGTTCGCCGTTGACCAGCACCCTGAGGCTGAAGATCTGGGCGGTGTCGTTACTCATGGTCCGCGTCCAGAACTCGATCCTTTCGATCTGCGCCCGCTCGGCAAGAACGAACTCCACGAATGCGTCGTCGCCATCTCCTGCGCTGGACCACGCAGTGCGGCCGTTGCCATCCAGGGCCCGTTCGATTCCCCACGTTCCGCTGTTTGGCTGGTCTGCGTAGTTGCTGCTGACCGCGAGGATCGACGCCCCCGCCGCCGTCAGAAGGTTGGTGCCACCCTCTGCCGCTTGACCAGGCGCCTGGGCCGCGGCGGGCTTGGCGGTCCGGAAGGTGGCCACGTCGCTGACGTAGAACGTGCCGTCCTCGGCACTTCCCTGCACACGGTAGTAGTAGAGCGTGTCGGGCTGCAGACCCACCATCACCGGATTGTGCTCGATGATGGCACCGCCGCTCATGTCCTGATCGATCGACGCGCTGCCGAACGCCGGAGTCTCGCCGTACACCACCGTGCAGGCCAGCGGTATGGTACCGATGAAGTGCAGCCGAGCCGACTCATCGGTCACATCCAAAATCGTGGCGGCCGTCGCGGTCACGTTTTCCAGTGGCTGCACCGCCACCGCGCGCTCCTGCAGCACCGCCGCCGACTCGCTGGCGCCGCCTGCCAGAGCCGACTGCGCCGTCAGCGCGGCAAGCGCCACCACCAGGGCAAGGGCTCAGACCCGAGGTACCGGCGGTGACGAGCCACTCAGTCGAGGTATCCCTCCAGGGTCCGCAAGCGGAGCGAGACCTGCAGTCGCTGCAACGCTCGCTTCTCGATCTGCCGGATCCGCTCCTTGGTTAATTGATAGCGGCGCCCGAGCTCGGTGAGGGTAAGAGCGCGGCGGCCGTTGAGACCATACCGGGACTGCAGGATGTCGGATTCGCGTGCCGGGAGCGTTTCCAGTAGCGCGTTGATGTCGTCCGCCATCGCCCGCGCCAACGCCGCGTCCTCCGGCGACGTGCTGCGAACGTCGCTCACCGAGTCGCCAAGCTCCACTGAATCACCGTCCGCAAACACCGGGGCCTCGAAGGAAAGCGTCTCTCGTGACACCTGTAGCAGGTCTGCCACTCGCTGTGCCGGGAGATCTAGGAACGCGGCGATGTCGTCCACCGTCGGATTCTTGCCCGAGGCAGCGCGCAGCTCGTTGTGGGCCCAGCCGATCCGTTCCAGCACACTCGCGACGTGCGCCGGCAGCCGGATGGTACGCGACGTCGACTCGAGGGCCTTGAGGATCGACTGTTTGATCCACCACACCGCATACGTGGTGAAGTGGTAACCGCGCTCGGGATCGAACTTCTCCACCGCTTTGATCAGGCCGATGTTGCCCTCGCTGATCAGATCGACGAGCGGGATGCCCCGATGCTGGTACTGACGGGCGACATTGACCACGAAGCGGAGGTTGGAGTTGACCAATGTCTCCTTGGCCGAATCCGATCCCTTCTGGACCTCGCGCGCGTAGTGCACTTCCTCTTCGCGGGTGAGTAGCGGGTGTCGCTTGACGTCGCGCAGGTACCGCGCGAGTGCGCCGTCGTCACCGCCGTAACCGGCTCCGTTGCGTCCTTCCAAGACAAATCTACCGTGGCACGCCGAGGTGAACATCGGTTGAACAGCTTGTTAAGAAACCGCAACGTCGCCGGTGGTGTCAGCTATCGAACAGGCTGTCGAACGCCGCCTTGCCGGTGGCAGCCGATCCGCCACCCGATCCCTCCGCACCGTTGGCGGCACGCAGCCGGAAGTAATCGCAGAAGTTGGCGCGGTCCTTCTCCCGCACCGGCTCACCGATCGTCTCGCGGCAGTCCCACTGCGCGCCCTTCTCGTAGAAGTCGCAGTTGAGACAGATCTTGAGCGGCTTGCTGCACTGGGGACACTCGCTGTTGCGATAGATGGCGGTGTCCGGGGCAATTCCAGTCCCGCAGAAGTGGCACGACGCCATGCGCCAAGCATACACTCGCGCATGGCGGCGGGCCACGAACCCGACATCCGGCTGGTCCTGGTACGCCCCTCGGACAGCCGCAACGTCGGCGCCGCCTGTCGCGCCGCCAAGACCATGGGCATCGCACAGCTGGTGCTGGTCGCCGGCGACCGCATCGAGCCGGCGGAGGCCCGGATCACCGCGGTGCATGCCGGCGACCTGGTCGATGGGGCCATCCACTGCGAGTCGGTCGCCGAGGCCATCGACGGCTGCTCGCTGGCGGCGGCGATTACCCGCCGCAGCGGCAAGCGGCGCAAGTACCGCGTCTGGACGCCGGAAGAATTAGGCAGGCACGCCGCTGGCGGCGGTGATGGCGCCGACGGTGCCGGACGCACGACCCTAGCGGTTGTGTTCGGTAACGAGAAGGATGGGCTCACCGACGAGGAGGTGGCACCGTGCCACGTTGCTGTCTCCATTCCCTCATCGCCAGAGTTCCCCTCGCTCAACCTGTCCCACGCCGTGCAGATCGTCGCCTACGAGCTGTACAAGCAGAGAGTGGCGCCACGACGTGGCCCGGCAAACGACCTCGAGGAGCGCCAGCGCCATCCCCGCCGCGGCACGCCGAGGAGAACGCAAGCTCGACGCTCGCGCGTGCGGCAGAAGGCGGTGGCGGCGACGCGCCTGGGTGAGCTGGTGGAGCCGTTTACATCGGCCCTGGCCCGCGCCGGGTTCTTCAGCTCGAGCGGTGCCGACAGCGTCCGAAGATTCCTGGTCGACATTCTGGCTCGGGCTGACATAGTCGACCGCGAGGCGCAGCGCCTCGGGCGCATCCTCGGCAACGTCGGTGGCCTTATCGGCGACCGCAGCGTACCGCCCGCGGAGGCGGACGACAGCCGATCTGCCTAACCGGCGGCTGGGCCGCTATCGGCCTCCGCCTCCACTCCACTTGCCAGCTGTTCGAAGCCGGCGTTCACCTCGGGGTCGACCTTGGGCCTGCCGTTGATCAGGCTCGTTACCAAGAACCTGCCGCCGGCCAACACGACGCCGTCCGGCTGGCGCAGGATCTGCTGGACGAACGCCCAGCGCAGGATGCTCACCCGCTCCATCCGTGCCGTCACCAGGAAGCGATCGCGACTGCGCAACGGTTGGATGTAGTCGATCTCGGCGCGAATCGCCACCAGATCCACGCCCCGATCGTGGAGCGCGGCGAAGTCGAGCCCAACGCTATGACAGAACAGATGACGGATGTGCTCGAAGTAGTGGAAGTACTCGGCATTGTTGACGATTCCCTGGAGGTCGCACTCGTAGTCGCGGACCGAAAGCTCGACGCGGAAGTCCTGCATTCGTCGTTTAGCGTGCCGGGGCACATCGAGAGTTGCAACGCAGCCGGCCAGGCGGAGAATGAGCGGATGAGCAAGATGATGGCCTACGACCCGGAGCTGGGGGAGTGGCTGGAACAGCGGTTGTCTGAGTGGGGGTACCCGGCCGAATGCAAACACATGTTTGGCCACCAGAGTTGGTTGCTCAACGGCTACATGTTCACCGGCGCGAATGAGCTCGGCATCTTCGTTCACCTCGGCGAGGACGCGGTCCAGACCGCCCTCGGCGATAACGCCAGCGCGGGCGATGTGGCTTCGTTCGAGCCCGGTCCGGGGATGACGATGAAGGACTACTTGGTGGTCACCAAGCAGGTGTGTAGCGACGAAACCACACTGCGGAGGTGGCTAGCGCAGTCCAGCGACTACTTGGTGTCACTCCCGCCCAAACAGCCCAAGAAACGGAAGAAGAAGAGCGCCGGCTAGCCGAAGGGCGCGTACTTGCGTTCTACCTTTTCGGACACCTCGCCGATGTCGTACCCCGTAGCGTACAGCCAGTGCTTGGCGCCTTCGGCGGATATGTAGGCGAACGCATCGGAGAGCCGCTTGCTGGCACCGGCCACCCCGTGCTCGTTGTAGAGGCCCTCCACGTAGGCGCCGAAGGAGCCTTGTTCGGCGGCGAGCTCGCGCATGGTGCGCGCGTTGGTGACGACCGCCGCCAGCTTGGCGCGGTACTTGATAACCCGATCGTCGCCGGCAAGGCCGTCGACGTCGTCATCGCCGAGCTCCGCCACCTTGTCGATGTCGAAGTCCAGGAAAGCCTCACGCGTCCCCGGCCACTTACCCTCCACCACCTGCCGGTTCAACCCGCCCATGAAGATGATGCGGGCCGCCGCGTCCAGGTACCCGGCGTCTGTGTTCGGTCTACTCGGCGCCATGGCGGCAGTGTACTCACCCCGACAGCGGCACGAACAGACTGACGAATCGCCGAAGCTCATCCTCGCCGCCGCGACCTCCCTAACTCAATCCTAACGACGCTCTAGCACGGGCATAGCGGTGGCCGCAGATGGTGACGGCGAACATGGTTACCAAGAAGGCGCAGCCCTTGCGCTCCACTGCTATCAAGATTGCGCTCGCCATCGCTCTGCTGGGCCTCCTGGCGGCGTGCGGCGATTCCGACGACGGTGGTTCGAAGTGGTCGTTCATCACTGAGCAGAGCGACGACCCGGTGTTGCCGGGCGTCAATCCGCTCCAGGCCAGCGGCACCATCATCACCGCCGGCAGCTCGACGGTGTTCCCTCTGTCCGAGAGGATGGTCGAGCGTTTCACCGACGAGGGATTCGGCGGCACCATCACCGTCGACAGCATCGGCACCGGTGCCGGCTTCGAGCGCTTCTGTACCGCCGGAGAAACCGACCTGTCCAACGCCAGCCGGCCGATCAACGAAGCCGAGCGCCAGTCGTGCGCGGAGCTGGAGCGCGAGCCCATCGAGATCCGCGTTGGCACGGACGCACTGGCCGTGGTGGTCAGCAAGGACAACACCTTCGCCTCCAACGTCTCCCACGAGCAGCTGGCCGCGCTGTTCAGCACCGCCACAACGTGGTCGGACATCGATCCCAGCTGGCCCGATCGCCCGATCGAGCGCTTCATCCCCGGTACCGATAGCGGCACGTTCGATTACTTCGTGGAAGAGGTGCGCCGGGAACTGCAGCAATCCTATGGTGACAAGGGACTTTACGGCGGCGGACTGTCGGTGCGGACGACACTGGATTCCCGGTTGCAACGCATCGCGGATTCCGCGTTGCGGTACGGGCTGTCCGCCTACGACCGCCGGCATGGTTGGCGCGGACCGCTGGGCCAGGTCGAAGTCTCGGAGAACTGGCAAGAGGCCATTAAG
>CAJWOB010000161.1 GCA_913043885.1 uncultured Spirochaetaceae bacterium
CCGCCAGCCGCCAGCCGCCAGCCGCCAGCCGCCGGCGCGCGGAGGTGGCCGGCTTGGCCGATGGTGATTTCGTCTACGACGGGCCGATGCGGCGCGGGAAGCGGTCCACGATGGGGCCCTCGGCGTGGCTGCGCATCGGCGGTGTATCGGTGGTGGTGACCAGCCGGCGATCGCAGCCGATGGACACCGCGTTCTGCCGCACCCTCGGCATCGATGTGGCCGCCTTCCGCTACATCGCGGTCAAGTCGACCGGCCACTTCAGAAGCGGGTTTGGGCCGATAGCGGCGCAGATCTTCAACGTCGACGCGGCCGGCGCCCTCAGCCACGACCTGGCCGCCCTCCCGTACCATCGGCTGCGAGGCGTGTACCCACTCGACGAGGACGCTTCGCCAATCTGGGCTACTGGCTAGGCGCGATCAGACCGAAGTCTGATGGAGCGCCCGGCGCCGGACGACTACTGTCGAACATGGCGCCCAGCAGCACCGGCCTCGAGCACATCATCGCCGTCCGCGACCTACGCAAGCGATTCACCGCACGCGTGCGCGAGCCTGGCTTCACGGCCGCCGTTCGCTCCCTGGTTGCGCCACGCCGCCGCACCACCGAGGCCGTCGCCGGCATCTCCTTCGACGTCGAGCCCGGCGAGATAACCGCCTTCATCGGTCCGAACGGCGCCGGCAAGTCCACCACCATCAAGCTCATCACCGGGATCCTGTTTCGGGACGCCGGCAGCGTCTCGGTGTTGGGCATGGACCCGCAGCGGCACCGCCGGCAACTGGCCTACCGCATCGGCACGGTGTTCGGCCAGAAGTCGCAGCTGTGGTTCCATCTACCGCTACTCGACACCTTCCGCCTGATGGCCGATATCTACGACCTGCCGCGGGCCACCGCCGCGCGCCGCATCGACGAGCTGAGCGAGGTCTTCGGCATCGGCGATTACCTGGATGTTCCGGTCCGCAAGCTGTCGCTGGGGGAGCGGATCCGCTGTGAGATCGCCGCATCCCTGCTCCACGACCCCGAGGTGCTGTTCCTCGATGAGCCCACCATCGGGCTGGATGTCGTAGTCAAGGCGCGCATTCGCGACCTGATCCAACGTATCAATCGCGAACGGGGCACCACCGTGTTTCTGACGTCCCATGACGCCGGGGACATCGAGAAGATCTGCCGGCGGGCGATCGTCATCAACCACGGCACCATCGTCTGGGACGGCACCATAAAGGCGATGAAGTACGCGTACTTCGCGCGCAAGATCATCGACCTGAAGCTCGACGCGCCGCTGCGGCTCGATCTGCCAGGCGTCACGACCGTCAAGTCGCAGCCCTATGCCGCCAAGCTGGAGGTAGACACCGACACAGTCGACCCGAGCCACGTCACCAGCCGCATTCTGGCCACCAACCAGGTGGTCAATATCGCCATCTCCAACCCACCGATGGAGGAGGTGATCAGTCGCATCTACGCGGAGGCTGCGCCGTGACCGCGGCTGCACAGGCGGTGGCCGGCCAAGGCGCGCAGGTCTCGCCGTGGCGGCGGGTACGCAGAGTGCTGCGACCGAATGCACGTGGGCTGTGGTTCGCGGCCCGCGACCAGCTGGCCTACCGCGGCGCGTACCTGTGGCGGGCCGTGTTCATGGCGGTAGTCCTGTTCATCAAGAACGCGCTGTGGGGCGCGATTCTCGAGGTGCCGGGCGAAATCGCCGGCTTCGGCCTGGTCGAGATCATCTGGTATCTGGTGTTTACCGAGACCATCGAACTGTCCCGCGGCAGCGGGATGCAGCAGGTTGCCGCCGACGTGCGCGACGGTACCGTCGCCTACGGGCTGGTACGGCCCTACGCGTATCCGGTGTTCGTCACCTCTCGGCTGATGGGTCAGTCGCTGATCTTTCTGGTGCTGGTGACCGCGGTGGGGATCGGCGCGGCATGGCTGATCACCGGTGCGGCACCGGCTGGTCTGGCCAGAGACATCGTTCCCGGGACGGTCCTTCTTCTAGGCGGCGTGCTGCTGCATGCACTGTGGCTGGTGGCCTTCGGGCTGCTGGCGTCCTGGTTCGAGCGAGTCGAGGCGTTTCGCATGGTGTACAGGAAGCTGGTGTTCATCGCCGGCGGCACCTTCATCCCCGTGGACCTGCTGCCGGGCGGCGTGCAGCAGGTTGCCGCCAACCTGCCGTTCGCCTACCAGGCCTATTGGCCGGCGCGGATGTTGGTGCTTCCGGATGCATCGCTTCACTCACGCGCACTCATAGGGCAAGCCGTCTATCTGATCGCGCTCGCGCTGGTGGTTGCAGTGCTGTTCGCCCTGGGGAGAAGGAGGGTGCATGGCAACGGCGGCTAGGGCGGTGCGACGCCGCGGCGCCGCGCTGCGGCTGCTCGCCCACTAATTCCGCTTCAACCTGATGGCGCAGATGGAGTACCGCGTGCCGTTCCTGGTGCAGGTGGTGATGATGGTAGTGAACGACGCCATCTTCGCGGTGTTCTGGCTGCTGTTGTTCAGCCACGTCGCCGGTGATATCCGCGGCTACCGGTTCGAGGATGTGATGCTGCTGTGGTCGATCATGGCCCTGGGAGTAGGCGCCTCCGGTGTCCTGTTCGGCAACTCCGGCGCGATATCGCGGATCATCTATCGCGGCGCGCTGGACGTGTATCTCCTGCAGCCGAAGCCGGTGCTCCTGAATCTGTTGGCGTCGAATACCTCCGTCGGCGGCTGGGGAGACGTGCTGTACGGAGTGGCGCTGTTCTTCATCACCCAGATGGTCACGATGGCCAGCGCCGCGCTGTTCGCGCTGTGTGCCGCCCTGGCCTGCCTGGTCTTCACCGCGGTTCGCGTGTTCTATCACAGCGCTTCGTTCTGGCTCGGGAACGGTGAGCAGTTCGCGACCCTGGCGGCGGACCAGATGGTTAACTTCGGCCTCTACCCGGGCAGCATCTTCAGCGGCGCGGTGCGGCTCCTGCTCCACAGCCTGATACCGGCGGCGTTGGTGGCATACCTGCCCGCAGAGCTGTTCCGCGGATTGCAGGCTGGCTCCCTGGATGTTGGCCTCCTCGGCCGCATCGTTGCCGCGGACGCGGCGGTCGTGGCCGTTGCGGTGGCGGCGTTCTACCTCGGGCTGCGCCGCTACGAGTCGGGCAACCAGATCGGCGCGCGGATGTGACATTGACCGCTGTCGCTGCAGGGAGTTAACTGCCGAGACCGCAGGCCGACGGCTCGAGCCGCTGCGCCCGAGCTCGCTGATGGCACGTCGCCCCGTTTCCGCCACCTCCACGTTCGGCCTCCTGCTGCCGCTGTTCTACCTGCACGTGGTGGTGCGGATGGTGGTCGGCCCGCTCCTGCCGGCCATCGAGAAGGACCTCGACATTACCCACGCCGCCGCCGCCGGGCTGCTATTGGTGGGCACGTTCGGCTTCGCCGGCTTGATGCTGGTGTCGTCGCTGGTCACCTCCCGCATCACCCACCGCGTCGCGCTTGGTATTGGCACTGCGGTAAACGCGGTCGGCACCCTCCTGATCGCCGCCGCACCGGGCCTACTGGTCCTGCAGGTGGGCGCATTCCTGCAGGGAGCGGGGGCTGGCCTCTACCTACCTTCGTCCTACGCGTCGATCGTAGCGGTGGCCGGCAAGGCGCGTGAGGGCCGGGCGTTGGCGATGCAGGAGACCGCACCGGCGCTGGCGTTCCTGACCGCCCCGCTGATCGTCCAGGCACTGTCCGCTCTACCGTGGCGCTGGAGCTTCGCCATCCCCGGCGCGGTGATGACGGTGGCGCTACTGATGCTGCTGGGCAGCCGTGAGGTCGGCCGTTTTCGCGGCCGGGCGCCGAGCTTCCGCGGGGTCACGCTGCTGGTGTGGCGACCGCTGTACCTGCTGGTGGTGGTGTACCTCATCGCCATGGCGGTAGCCGCCAACGGCGCATACCAGCTGCTGCCGCTCTATCTGGTCAGCGAGCACGGCTGGGCGGCGGAGCGGATCAACGTGACGGTCGCTCTCTCGCGGGTGACGGGCGTCGGGCTGGTCCTGGTGGCCGGCCTGCTGATCGACCGCCTCGGTGCTCGACTGGTCATCGCCGTGGCCTCCTTTTCGGTTGCGGTGATGACGACGGCGCTCGGTCTCCTGGAAGGGCAGCTGCTGTCGGCGGCGGTGCTGCTGCAGCCGCTGTTGCAGCAGGGCTTCTGGCCTGCGGCACTGGTCTCGGTTGGCGCGCTGGCACCTCCGCGGCTCAGGCCGATGTTGGTGTCGTTGACGCTGCCGGTGGTGGCATTCATGGGCACCGGGGTGCTGCCAGCGCTGTGGGGGATCCTCGCCGACGCCGGGCTGTTCGATCTGGGATTCATCGTCGCCGGCCTGTTCCTCGGCGGCGTGGCGGTGCTGGCGCTGGCCCTGGGTGTCGGCACCAGCCGGCGTCGGCGGGCGGCCGCGGTCTAACCTAACTCCAGCATGTCGCGGGTCGGATCGAAGGGCCGGTGGTGGGGCACGTACGCCGCCTGCAGCCGATCTGGATTGTGCAGCTGGATGAAGCGTCCCTCGGCGCGCTCTTGCCAGCGGCCGGCGACCGGGCGGTGCCCACCGAAGTAGAGCGCCCTCTCGCTGCCGACGATATCCCGCAACATCACCGCTACCGCAGTGGGGTCCGCCTCGTCATTGGCGGTCCAGGTGAGGCCGAGGGTCACTTCGGGATGGCTCCGGTACTCGATGATGTCGTCCAGCGGAAACGCGCTGCTGGGTTCTGCATGGGACACCAGAAACCGGCCGCCGATGGCGAGCAGCGGCAGCTGCTTCTCCAGCGTGGCGTAGGCCTGTAGCAGCTCGGGGCCGTAGAACCATCGCACATAGGCCTCCACCAGCTGCCCTTCGGCGACGAACTTGCCAAACGGCAGATTGCCGTTGCCCTCCTCGTTCGCGATGTTGTCGTGGTTGCCCTTGAGAAAGTGGAAGTGGCCGGGGTAGGCGCACTTCAGCTCCATCACCATCTCGATGGCGCCAAAGCTCTCCCGCATCTCGTCGTCCATCGCCTCGTGGGTGAGATAGCCCTGCTGGAACTCGGCCAGCGCCCGGTGCCACCGCCGCACCGCCCGTGCCTCGGCGTGCGGGCCGTCGCCGACCATCACCACCTGCAGCTGGCCAGCATCGAGGAGGGCCACCACGCGCTGGTCTGCGGTGCTCGGCCCGCGGTAGTCGAGCAGACCGAGGATGAGCTCCATGCGCGCGTGTAGGTCGGGAACGACTATGGTCGGCAGATTGGCGTCGAGACGGACGGCGCCGCCGGGGTAGCCAGCCGCCGCCGGCGGGCGGATGTCGGGCGCCTCGTCGGCGAGAGCCTGGCTGCCGCGCGCCACCACCGCGCCAAACGCCGCACGCTTCGGGGGACCGGTCCGATCGTAGATGCGGGCGAGGGTGGTCTCGATCTCCGACACGGCGCGCGTCGAGTGTAGCTTGCCGACAGCGGCGCGACTGCGTGGCGGTCGCCTGCGGCGAGCGCTCGGATGCCCGCTGGGCAACCCCTGCCCACCCTCCGCCGCGTCTGGGAAGCCTCTGCCCAACGCCCGCCGTGGACTGGCGGAACGGCGGCGTGGAGTCGCGTCTCGAGAGGCTGCCGCCAGTTGGCACGCCACTTGCTTCTATGGGGTGTGGCCCTGACGACGTGCGGTCGTGCTAGCCGATTGCGGTATCGCAGCGGCCACAAATCTGACTCTCGAGGAGTAGGAACATGAGGACAATTCGCACAAGATGCGCCATCGTAGCGGTGGTCGCCGGGGCGGCCACCGTGTTCGCGACATCGGCCGCGGCGCAATCGTGGAGCAAAGACGACGAAACTGGCGTTCTGATTGTGTCGGTGGATCCGGAAGGGCCGGCTGGCAAGGCCGGCCTCAAACAGGGCGACATCGTCATCGTCGCCGGCGGCGAGGAGGTCGCCGGTGTGCACAGCTTCTTTGCCGCTATCGCCGACCTCGGCGAAGGCGACTCCCTCAGCGTGCAGGCGATGCGTGGCGCCTCGCGGCGCACTTACGTCATCACCGTCGGGGCGGTGGAGGGGCGGCCCTACCTTGGCATCCGGATGGCGCCTGACGGTGCAGGCGCGCGCATGTTCGGAGACGCTGGTCAGCACCGACAGCTTGGCCCCGGCCGTGGCAGGGGACGTGGCCTTCAGCCGGGGGCGCTGCGTGGCACCGGCGTAACGCCGGGGCTGCCGGCCGGGCCACTTGGTGGCGCCGGCCTGGGTGCCGTGGGCTAGCTGGGCAGGCGGCGGTCGCCAGTCGCAGGGCGCGGGAGTGGTGGCATCTCTGCGCGAGGTCGAGCGTCAGGCGATCGTCGATCCGCTGGCGAGCAC
>CAJWOB010000162.1 GCA_913043885.1 uncultured Spirochaetaceae bacterium
TTCCGACCATCATCATGACCTCGGCCACCCTGACGGTGGCCGGCTCATTCGACTTCTGGCGCTTCCGGGTGGGGTTGGACGAGGACCGTGCGCTGCTCGAGCAGATCGAGTCACCCTTCGAGTACGAGAGCCAGGTGCTGCTGGGAACGCCCGCGGACGCCCCGCCTCCCAACGACCCTCGCTACGTGGACTGGTTGAGCCGCTATCTTGTGAGGGTGCTGCGGATATCGCGAGGGGGGGCGCTGGTGCTGTTCACCTCGTACGCGATGCTGGATGCGGTCCACCGGCAAGTGGCTCCGGTGATGCAACAGTACGGAGTAGCAGTATGGCGGCAGAGCGACGACGATCGCCACCGCCTGCTGTCGCGGTTCGCGGACGAGGAGTCCAGCTGCCTGTTTGCCACCGACTCGTTCTGGGAGGGGGTCGACGTACCCGGGCAGGCGCTACGGCTGGTGGCGATCTGCCGGTTGCCTTTTGAAGTGCCCACCCACCCGGTGGCGCGTGCTCAGCTGGGGCGCATCACCCACCGGGGCGGCAACGCGTTTGCGGAGCTCAGCCTGCCGCGGGCGGTCATGCGGGTGCGACAGGGATTCGGCCGCCTCATTCGTCGCAGTGGCGACCGTGGTGTGGTGCTGATTCTCGATTCGAGAGTGGCCGTTCGCGACTATGGCGAGGCATTCCTCGCCTCGCTGCCGTCGACCCAGAGTCATGTGCTCGCTGGGGACGAGCTGCTCAGTCACGTCGCTACATTTCTGCACGGCGACGGCGACGAAAACGGCGACAGCTAGATCGCCGGGCACAAAAAAAGCGCCAACACGGAACCCGTGCTGGCGCCTCTGTGAGTAACGGAGAGCGGTTAGGAAATGACCGCCAGAATGTCTGCCGCCTTGAGGATTAGCTGCTCCTCATCGTCGACCTTGATGGTGGTGCCTGCGTACTTGTCGTAGACCACCTTGTCCTTGACTTTGACCTTGATCTCCTCGTCGTCGCCGATAGCCAGGACTACGCCATTCTGCGTCTTCTCCTGGGCGGTGTCCGGAATGTAGATACCACCAGCAGTTTGCTGATCGGCCTCTTCCTGCTTCACCAGCACGCGGTCTCCCAGGGGCGTTATCTTCATGTAACGAGCTCCTCCAAAACGGTCTTGAGTGTATATATGCCGACGGGCAATGCCGCGCCCGTGTCGTGCTCGAAGATCGAGCCGCTCCCGGGCGCTGCCGGCTAAGATTCACGCCGAATATATCGACGTGGTTCGCGGCGCGTCAACATTTGCGCGCACACAAGCCGCGCTTGCTTGCGGCGAGCCGTGGCGGGATTGCCCGCTGCCCGCCGCTGGACGTACCTTATTTGGGTGACCCCACGCGCCTTCGGGCTGGGGCGGCTGCCCACATGGGTTGGCTGGTACCGCACGGGCATGCGCGCCCGCCGTCGCCGCCGCCCCCTCCACGCCGCCGCGTATCTGGCGCGAGCCGCTCGACTGTGCCCGCCGCACCGCAGTGCGGCGCTGGCGCGCATCCTCACCGCTCTGGGTCGTAGCTGTGTTGCGCTCGACGATCGCGAGACCGCCGTTCGCTGCCTCGAGGCGGCGAAGCGCACCCACAGTGGCATTAGCCGCTCTGCGCTGCTCGCCGCATGCGGGGAGCCGGACACCTCCAATCAGGAGTGGCGGGTGTTCTACTCTCGACAGCTGACCCTCTATCTGCGCTACACCGGCAAGAACGTCCCCAGTCGCCCGGAGGCGGACATGCTCGGCGATCTGCTGTGCGATGAGTACCGATCTCTGGTCGGCGAGGCTGAGCGCCGGCAGCTCAGCGCCACCGAACGCAGCCGGCTGCTGCACCGGCATCGCACCCTGTTTCCGTTGCCACTCCCTCCCACCGACGCCAGGCCGCGTCTCGACTGAGCCATAATGGCCCCCCCGTGAGGGGCAGGCGTGCGATACGGGTCAATATGGCCCACGTTCGCGGTCGCTGTTGCCCGATCCATTACAGCAGGGCGGGCGACGCGCGATTTAGAGGCGGTATACGGGGGTTTTCACCCCCGAGGCTCACCATCCAAGTTGGTACGGTAATTGCTTACTGTAGGTAGGGAAAAAGCTGTGCCCACACGAAAGACCGTAGCTAGCCGCTCCGACAACAACGTCCTCTCCATGTACCTGGCCGAGATCAACCGGGTGCCTCTGCTCTCCCGCGAGGAGGAGAAGGATCTCGCCACCCGCGCCCGCGACGGCGATGAGGCAGCCAAGGAGCATCTGGCACGGGCCAACCTCCGCTTCGTGGTCAACGTCGCCAAGCGCTACCAGAACCAGGGGCTGCCGCTGAGCGATCTGGTCAGCGAGGGCAACATCGGGCTGATGAACGCCATCGAGCGGTTCGACGTGGACCGCGGCTATCACTTCATCTCCTACGCGGTGTGGTGGATCCGTCAGGCGATTCTCAAGGCCATCTGCGAGAAGTCGCGGCTCATCCGTCTGCCGCTGAACCGCGCCAACGAGCTGGTGCAGATCGAGAAGGCGAGAAAGGAGCTGGCGGGCACGCGCAGTACCGAGCCGAGCGTCGCCGAGGTGGCGGCCCACGTGAACATGAAAGAGGATCACGTCGAGCGGCTGCTGAGCATCTCCCGCGACTTGGTCTCCCTCGACAGCCCGGTCTACGCCGACCGCGACGCTTCGAGCGTGGGCGACTTCGTGCCGGACGAGGCCGCGCCAGCCCCCGACGAGCAGGCGATGGACAACGCCCTGCGCGAGCAGATCAGCCGGGTGCTGAAGACGCTTACCGAGAAGGAGGCGGACATCATCGAGCGCCGCTTCGGGCTGAATGGTCGCCGTCCCCTGTCGCTGAAGGAGATCGGCCAGCGCTACCGACTCACCAAGGAGCGTATTCGGCAGATCGAGAAGAAGGCGCTGCGGACACTGCGACATCCGTCGCGCAGCCAGTACCTTGAGGCGTTCGTCTCGGCGGCTTGACCGGTTCCGGGCGGGCGCATCGTCCGCTCAGTTTGACAGCCACATAGGCTTCTTCTACATTCGCCCGCTGACTCGCGCCCGCTAGCGGGCCGTCGCGCCCTCCCTTCCGCGCGAGTTGTGCGTCTGGAGGTGCTGAATATGGCTGCCAAGAAGTCCGCGTCCGCAACCAAGAACGTCTATTTCTTCGGCGAGGGCAAAGCCGAAGGTCGCGCCAACATGAAGCCGCTCCTAGGTGGCAAGGGCGCGAACCTCGCCGAGATGACCAACCTCAGGCTGCCGGTGCCCCCCGGCTTCACCATCTCGACCGACGTGTGCGCCGACTACTACGCCCGCGGTCGCCGTTACGCTCCTGGGCTCAAGGACGAGGTGGCCGCCCATCTCTCCCGTCTGGAGAAGCTCATGGGCAAGCGCCTGGGTGACGCCAAGGATCCGCTATTGGTGTCGGTCCGCAGCGGCGCCGCGGAGTCGATGCCGGGGATGATGGACACCGTCCTCAACCTCGGTCTCAACGACAAGGCGGTGGCCGGCCTCGCCGCGCAGTCCGGCAACGAGCGCTTCGCCAAGGACGCCTACCGCCGCTTCATCAACATGTACGGCGACGTGGTAATGGGGCTCGAGCACGCCAAGTTCGAGAACGCCCTTACCGCGGTCAAGCGTGCCAAGGGCGTGGAAGAGGACACCGATCTCGACGCCAAGGACCTGGACAGGGTCATCGCGGCGTACAAGCGGATCTACAAGCAGGAGACCAAACGCGAATTCCCGCAGAACCCCACGGCGCAGCTGTGGGGGGCGATCGACGCGGTGTTCGGCTCTTGGGAGAGCGAGCGGGCGATTCGCTATCGCGAGATCCACGAGATCACCGGCCTCCTGGGCACGGCGGTGAACGTACAGAGCATGGTATTCGGCAACTACGGAGAGACGTCGGGTACCGGCGTGTGCTTTACCCGCGACCCCTCCACCGGCGAGAAGGTGTTCTACGGGGAGTACCTGATGAACGCTCAGGGCGAGGACGTGGTCGCCGGCATCCGTACGCCGCTGCCGCTGTCAGACTTGAAGAAGCAGGACCCCAAGATCTACGGCGAGCTCGACAAGATTCGCCTGCGTCTCGAGAAGCACTATCGGGACATGCAGGACATGGAGTTCACCATCGAGAGCGGCAAGCTGTACATGCTGCAAACCCGGGCCGGCAAGCGCACCGGTGCGGCCGCGGTGAAGATCGCCATGGACCTGGAGCGCGAGGGGTTGGTCGACCGGCAGGGGGCGCTGATGCTGGTGGAGCCGGATCAGCTCGATCAGCTGCTCCACCCGCTGATCGATCGCACCAAGAGCAAGTCGATCCAGAGCGTCGCCAAGGCGCTGAACGCCTCGCCCGGAGCCGCTACCGGACGCGTCGTGTTCACCGCCGAGGATGCCGAGGAGTGGGCGGACCGCGGTCAGCGGGTGATGTTGCTGCGCAGGGAGACATCGCCCGAGGACATCGGTGGTATGCACGTCGCCCAGGGAATCCTCACCTCGACCGGGGGAATGACTTCGCACGCCGCGGTTGTCGCGCGCGGGATGGGGACGCCGTGTGTCGCCGGCTGCGGCGACCTGGTGATCACCGGCAAGCGTGCGTCGTTGGCCGGCCACCAGCTCCGCGAGGGCGACTGGCTGACCATAGATGGCACCACCGGCGAGGTGTACCTGGACGAGCTGCCGCTGAAGAAGCCCAGCGTGTCGGGCCAGCTGGCCACCTTCCTCAAGTGGACCGACGCGGTGCGCAAGGGCGCCGAGCGTAAGGGAGTGGTCGAGAAGGGTTTTGGGGTGCGCGCCAACGCGGACCTGCCACGCGATGCCCAGGTGGCACGCGACTTCGGCGCCGAAGGCATTGGGCTATGCCGCACCGAGCATATGTTCTTCGACGAGGGCAAGCTGGAGATCTTCCAAGAGATGATCGTGGCCGAGGACCTGACGGCCCGTCAGGCGGCGCTCAAGCGGCTGCTGCCGCTGCAGCGGAAGGACTTCGCCGGCATCTTCAAGGCCATGGCCGGCTACCCAGTGACCGTACGGTTGCTGGATCCGCCGCTTCACGAGTTCGTTCCCAAGACCAAGGCCGATGCGGCTGCTCTGGCGGAGAAGACCGGCGTGCCGCTCAATCGACTGAAGGCCCGCATCGAGTCGCTACACGAGCTCAACCCGATGCTGGGTCACCGTGGCTGTCGGCTGGGGGTTACCTACCCGGAGATCTACGACATGCAGGTGCGGGCCGTCATGGAGGCCGCCTGCAGCGTGGCGGCGTCGGGCCTCAAGGTGTTGCCCGAGATCATGATTCCGCTGGTCGGCACCGTAGAGGAGCTGCGCGACCTGCGGGCGCGAGCGGTGGCCGTGGCCGAGGACGTCCTCGCCAAGAAGAAGGCGTCGCTCGGCAAGAACCGGGTCAAGTACCTGGTAGGTACCATGATCGAGATCCCGCGGGCGGCGGTAACCGCGAACCGAGTCGCGGAAGAGGCAGACTTCTTCTCGTTCGGCACCAACGACCTCACCCAGATGACCTTCGGATACTCCCGCGACGACGCGGGCGTGTTCCTGCCGGAGTACGTAGAGCGCAAGATCCTGAAGCGCGACCCGTTCGAGGTGCTCGATCGCGAGGGCGTCGGTCAGGTGGTGGAGATGGGGGTGGAGCGTGGTCGCAGCACCAAGCCGGACCTGAAGGTCGGTATCTGCGGCGAGCATGGCGGCGAGCCCTCTTCCATCGAGTTCTGCTACCACGCCGGGCTGAACTACGTCTCCTGTTCTCCTTACCGGGTGCCGGTCGCCCGGCTATCGGCGGCTCAGGTGATCCTCGGTCAGAAGTTCGATACGGAGTAGCGGCCGGCAGCGACTAGCCGTCTTGCTCGGCGCGGACCGCCGATGCACTAGCCTTCCTGGTCCGCCGCCGGCGGACCAGGGTTGCATCTAGCCTTCTTGGTCCGCCATCCGGCGGCGCAGGTCGGCGAATAGCTCGGTTGCCTGCTCCGCCGACACCTCATCTTCACCGCCTTCGGTGTCGAGGAGGTCGTGGGGAAGCTCGTCGAGAAAGGGCGAGGGCTCACACTCTACCTGCTTGCCGCGCACGCGCCGCTGCGCCGGCGTGGAGAGGAACAGCCGTCGCCGCGCACGGGTGATGGCCACATAGAACAGCCGCCGCTCTTCCTGCTCGTTGTCCGGCGACTCTGCCAACGCCTTCTGATGTGGCAGCACCCCGTCGTCGACTCCCGCCAGGAACACGGCAGGGAACTCCAGCCCCTTGGCGGCGTGAATGGTCATGATGGTGACCTTCGCGTCCTCGGCATTGGCCTCGTTATCCATCACCAGCGCGAC
>CAJWOB010000163.1 GCA_913043885.1 uncultured Spirochaetaceae bacterium
TGCCGCATCTCGCGGTTGTAGCAGTGCGCGGCGTCGACGTGGTGGCCGACCGGCTCCGCGGCCTCGCACAGTCGGTACACCTCACGCAGCGCCGGCAGCTCCTGCTGCGGTGTGTCCCTGGTCCAGTCGCCGCTGCTGCTGCCCACAAAAAGTGGCCGTGGTGCGTGCAGACCGGCAATGTCGACGTTGGACGCGTGTAAGCGCAGTAGCGGGGCGTTTTCGCAGCGGCAGCCGCCCTGCATGTGCAGTGAGATCATGTTAACCGGCGCCGCTGCGGCGAACCGCTCGTCCACGGCACACGCGATCAACGCTTGCGTCGCGCCCCCGGACGCGCCGGTAATCCCCACCCGCCGTGGATCGACGCCCTCGTGCTCTAGGAGGTAATCGAGGGAGCGAATGGTGTTCCAGGTCTGCAGCCCCAGGAGGGACAGTCCGCTGGCGGCGTCGCCGATGAACGTGCGATGCGGCAGCTGGCAGGAGTCGTTGTAGCCGACCATGTCATAGCTGAAGACCACCGCTCCCATGCTCGCCAGCTGCACGCATCTGGCTACCACCGATACGTCCCGATCGTCGGCCTGGAGCCTCCCGTCCTGCCAATGCCCGTGCGGGCAGAGGATGCCGGGCGGCGCCGCCCCTGCGGACGCGCTGGCCGGACGATAGACGTTGCCGGTAACTAGCAGCCCCGGCAGCGACTCGAACGCGACCCGGGCACAGCTGTAGCCGTCGCCAACCCAGGCTGCGGAGACGTCCGGATGCAGGGCGGTGCGTACCGGCTCCGGCTCTAATGCCGCGCTGACCCGCACGTGCCGGCGTAGCCAGCCGGCGTAGGACTCCCAGTGCGTCCGCGACGCAAAGCTCCGAATCGCCCAGGGGGTATCTCGCGTTCGCACGCCAGCGCTAACGACCGCCGTAGACCTCGTGCGCCCTGTCGGGCGAGACCAGGCCGTCGGCGACGTCTTGCTCCAAGGCCGCCCCGTCGCGCTGTTGCGGGGCGCCCCACCCGCCGCCGCCCGGCGTCTGCACTCGAAACACATCGCCAGCACGCAGCTCCACCACCACCTTGGTCGGCAGCAACCGCTGCTCGCCGTCAGCGTCGGTAACGTGGGCAATCGCACCCGCTGCACTGTGGCCGCCATCGAGCCCCCACGGGGTGAACCGGCGCCGGTCCGAGCCCATGCTTATGGTGGTGCGGTCGGCCAGGCAGCGCAGCTCGCGGACCATTCCGCATCCACCGCGATGGCGACCGGCGCCTTCGGTGTCCGGCACCAGGCCGTAGCGCATCACCTCCAGCGGATAGGTGCTCTCGATCACCTCCACCGCCGCGTTGCGGGTGTTGGTCAGGTGGGTGTGCACACCATCCTCGCCGTCGAGGTCATGGCAAGCCCCCTGCCCCCCCGCGAAGGTCTCGACGTAGTTGTAGTAGCGGCCCTCGGTGGCGCCTGGGCGGGTGTCGATTCCGCCGATATTGATCAGGTTCATCTGACCGCTGCATGCCGCACACACCTTCTCCGGCACACACTGCGCGAGCGCACCGAGCAGCACGTCCACCACTCGCTGATCGGTGAGGATGTTGGCCTGGCCGATCGCCGCCGGATACGTCGCCTGGAGAATGCTGCCCTCGCGGGCGTGGACATGGATCGGGCGGTACGACCCGGCGCAGGTGGGCAGGTCGGGATCGATCACCGCCTTGCACGCGTAGTACACGCAGGCCCGGGCGGCGGTAATGCGGGCGTTGAGCGGTCCCAGTACCTGCTGACTGGTGCCGGAGAAGTCCGCGACCAGCTCGTCGCCGTCGACGCTCAACGCAACGGCGATCTTAACCGGATCGTCGCTGACGCCGTCGTCGTCGAGGAAGTCCTCGAAGCGGTAGGTGCCATCCGGCAACTCTGCGATGCCGGCGCGCATGCATCGCTCTGCATGATCAAGAATCGCCTGCAGGTAGCCGACCAGCTCGGCGGCGGGCACTCTGGTCAGCAGCTCCTGGAGCCGTTCCTCCGCCTTCTTGGCTGCGGCGTACTGCGCCATCAGATCGCCCCGCACCTCGTAGTCGGTGCGGACGTTCTGCTCGATGAGCCTCAGGAGGTTGTCGTCGAACACTCCCTCACGCACCACCGGCAGCGGCGGAATCTGCATGCCTTCCTGGAAGATCTCGGTGACGCCGAATGGCATGCTCCCGGGTGCGTAGCCACCCATGTCGACGTGATGGGCGGTGGATGCCGTCAACGCGATCACCTCCCCGGCGTAGAACACCGGCGACACCAACGACAGATCGGGCAGATGCCCCGGGCCTTCTGGGTAGGGGAGATTCGTGAAGTAGGTGTCCCCGGGCCGCATCTTCTCCACCGGGTAGTGGTGGAGAATCGAACGGATGACACCAGGCATCACTCCCAGGTGCAGCGGCGTCCCCACCTCCGCCTGCGCGACCACCTCACCCGACGGCAGCGCGAGTGCGACCGAACAGTCGCGACGGTCCTTGATGTTGGTGGAATGGCTGGCACGTACCAGCGCGGCGCAGCACTCCTCGGCGATGCCCTTGCAGCGGTTACGCATGATCTCCAGGGAGACAGGATCCATCGTTAGCGCTCCAGACGCCCGATCATGAGCTGACCGTGACGGTCGACGTCGAGGCGCTGACCCGGCCACAGCACCGTGGTCGAGTCCAGCTGCTCGACGATGGCTGGCCCTACCAGTGACGCGCCACTGCCAAGGGCGTCGCGCCGAAATATGGGAGTGGCAACGGCGTTGCCGTCGAAGTAGACCTGCCGACTCGCCGCCGCCGGCACCTCCACTGCCGCCGGGGCCGCCTCGGGGAGCCGCAGCGGCTGCAGATCCACCTCCGCCGACACCCAGGCGCTGCTTACCTCCACCGGATGCTCCTCCCTGGCATAGCCGTACATGCGGGCGTGCTCGCCGTGGAACGACGCCACCGCCGCGGTCAGATCAAGAGAGCCTGCGGCGACCTCCACCGGCAGCTCGTAGCGCTGCCCGAGGTAGCGCTGGCCGAGGGTGCGGCCCAGGCGAACGCCGCTCGCCCCGGCGGGTGAGCTTGCGACACCGTTCACCGAGCGAGACAGCCGCTCCGCTGCCTCCTCCTCGAGCGAGCCGAACAGCCGCTCTAGCTCTTCGCCTGAGGTGTCAGAGATGCGGCGGACAAAGGTGCTGATGCGATCCTCGCGCAGGTTGGTCATCAGCAAGCCGACGGCGGAGTTCACCCCCGGTGCTACCGGCACCACCGTCTGGCCGATGCCCAGCTCGGCCGCCAGCTCCGCTCCGTGCAGCGGCCCCGCACCGCCGAAGGGGCAGAGCCAGAACTCGCGCGGATCGAGGCCTCGTTCCACCGTCAGGGTGCGGATGGCGGCGGTCATCGCGGCGTTGACCACGCGCACCATCCCCTCCGCGGTCTGCTCCACCGACGTGTCGAGCTGGCGCGCCAGGTGGTCGTGGATGGCGCGGCGCGCCGCTTCCACGTCCAGGGTCATGCCGCCATCCAGGAGGGAGGACTCGCCCAGGCGGCCGAGCACCAGGTTGGCGTCGGTAACCGTGGGGAGCTCGCCGCCGCGTCCGTAGCAGGCGGGGCCCGGGACGGCGCCGGCGGACCGCGGGCCCACCCGCAGCGCACCACCCGCGTCCAGCCAGCCGATGCTCCCGCCCCCCGCGCCGATGGAGTGGATGTCCAGCATCGGCACGCTGATTGCAAGGCCACCCATCTCGGTGTCGCGCGCCAGCGGCACGGATCCGCCCTCCACCACGCCGACATCGAAGCTGGTACCGCCCATGTCGGCGGTGATCAGATTCGGCTGACCGGCTTCCGCGCCGGCGTCGGCGTCGGCGGCCTTGGCCAGTGCCGCGCCGGCAACGATGCCGCCGGCCGGCCCCGACATCACCGTCTCCACCGAACGGCGCCCCGCCGACTCGGCGGACATCACCCCACCGCTCGACTTCATCACGAACAGCGGGGCGCCGATACGGCGCTCTCGCAGACCGGACTCGAGCCGCTCGAGGTAGCGCTGAATGACGGGCTGGACGTAGGCGTTCATCACACAGGTGCTGAAGCGCTCGTACTCCCCCGCCTCGCCGGCCAGCTCGTGGGACAAGCACACCGCCACGTCGGGGAGCCGCTCGTTCAGCACCCGGCCGACCAGCAGCTCGTGTTCGGGATTGGCATAGCTGTGCAGTAGACCGACCGCCACTGCCTGTACCTCGCGCTGGCGCAGCACCTCGACCAGCGCATCGAGCTGGGCGACGTCCAGCGGCTGGGCGACAGTGCCATCGAAGCGAATGCGCTCCGCAACCTCGAGCCGTAGCTCGCGGGCGACCAGCGGCTTGGCCCGCCGCGCCCGCAGGTCGTACATGCGCGGCCGATCCTGACGCTGGATGTGGAGAACATCGCGAAAGCCGGCGGTGGTAATCATCGCCACCCGTGCCCCCGCCCGTTGCAGTACGGCGTTGGTGGCCACGGTGGTGCCGTGGACCAGCAGCTCCAGCGCCTCGGGGTCTGCCCCGGCACGCTCGAGCAGGGCGACCACCCCCTCGATGATCCCGCGGGACGGGTCGTCGGGGGTGCTACTGACCTTGTGGAACGCAAGGGAGCCCTGTGTCAGGTCGAAGGCGACCAGGTCCGTAAAGGTACCGCCGGTGTCGATGCCGATTCGCATGCAGTGAAGGCGCCTCGGCAGCCACCGCCACGCGGGCGGCCATTCGGGCGCGGCAAAGCGTCGAGTGATTCGCGGGGCGAGTCAACACAGCGGGCGCCTGCTACCGTGGAGGTATGAGTGATGCGTCGCAGTTTGTCGACCGCTACGCGGTGGTAACCGGCGGCAGCCAGGGTCTGGGCGCCGCCACCGCCCGTATGCTCGCCGCGCGGGGTGCCGCCGGCATCGTGCTCGGCGGTCGCAACGAGGAGCGTGGCAACGCCGTCGCCGCCGAGGTACGGCAGATCGGCACGGCATGCGTGTTCGTGAAGGGCGACCTGGCTTCGGTCGAGCACTGCCGGGCGCTGGTGGGGCGCGCGGAGCAGGAGTTCGGCGGCCTACACGTACTGGTCAACGTGGCCGCCCTCACCGAGCGTGGCACCATCTGGGATACCACCCCCGAGCTGTTTGACCAGATGATGGCCACCAACACCCGCGCCCCTTTCTTTCTGATGCAGGACGCGGTCACGCTCATGCGCCGGCAGCGCGTGGCTGGGAGCATCGTCAACATCTCGAGCGTGGCGGCGTTTGGCAGCGTGCCATGGCTGGCTGCCTACGCCGCGTCGAAGGCGGCGCTCAACGCGCTGACCAAGAATGTTGCCTACTCGGTAATGCGCGACCGAATTCGAGTCAACGCCATCAACCTGGGCTGGATGGACACCCCCGGCGAGGATGTGATCCAGCGGCGCTACCACTCGGACGGCGGCAGCTGGAAGGAGGCGGCGGCCGCCGCGCAGCCATTCGGGCGGTTGCTGCAGCCTGACGAGGTCGCGCGGACCGTCGCCTACCTTGCCTCGGACGAGTCCGGAATGCTCACCGGGGCGCTGATCGATCTGGACCAGTCTGTTGTTGGCGCCGGCGCGCAACCGGTGCCCCCACCCTACGAGGAGTGGCCGGCGGTCGCAGGCGTGTCGTTCGGCTAGGCCCAGAGAGTTTTGCCGTACTAGTGCAATAACCACCCCCTCTCCGACGTCTGCATGACCGTGGAGCCGCGCGACGCCCAGCAAGCCGGTCGGGCCGCCGCCGCAACGGGTCCCCACGCGCGTCGCGTAGCGGCCCGCTACGCCGAAGGCGTTGCGACTGCCTACCGGCGGGAGGCGCCGCGCCTGCTCGCGTTCATTCGTTCCAGGGTGACCAACGGCGAGGACGCCGAGGACATCCTGCACGAGGTGTTCGCGCAGGCGGCGCGGCCGAACGTCCTGGCAGCGGTGGACGATGTGGTCGCCTGGCTGTTTCGCGCCGCCCGCAACCGTGTGGCTGACTGGTACCGGCGTCGAGGGCGCCGCACCGAGGCCTCTCTCGACGCGGTGGTGGGCGATGACGAGACCAGCCTCGGCGATCTGCTGGCCGACGGCGGCGTCGACGTGGAGCGTCCCGTCGCCTGGCGGTAGATGCGCTGGGGCGCGCTATCGCTACGCTGCCGGCCGGACAGCGGCAGGCGTTCGTCGCCACCGTGGTGGAAAGCAAGACCTTCCGCGATCTGGCCGCCAGCACGGGCACGCCGATTGGCACCCTGCTGTCGCGCAAGCGGCGGGCGGTCGCGCGGCTCCGCACATCTCTACAACACATCCTGTTCA
>CAJWOB010000164.1 GCA_913043885.1 uncultured Spirochaetaceae bacterium
TGGCTGACCGAGCAAGGCCGCTTCCGCTTCGATGCCGCCGACGCCCCAGCCCAGCACGCCGAGGCCGTTGATCATCGTGGTGTGGGAGTCGGTGCCCACCAGCGTGTCGGGGTAGAGGACCGGGTGGCCGTCCTCCGACTGCCCGCGCTCGGCCACCACCACCTGTGCCAGATACTCCAGATTCACCTGATGAACGATCCCGGTCGCGGGCGGCACCACCTGGTAGTTATCGAAAGCCTCCTGTCCCCAGCGCAGGAACTGGTAGCGCTCGGCGTTGCGCTCGAACTCGATGCGGGCGTTGCGGTCGAGGGCGGCGGCGTCGCCGAAATGGTCGACCTGCACCGAATGATCGATGACCAGATCGACCGGGACGATCGGATTGACCCGCCGCGGGTCTCCCCCCGCCGCCGCCAGCGCTTCCCGCATGGCACCGAGGTCGACCACTGCAGGGACGCCGGTGAAGTCCTGCATCACCACGCGGGCGGGGCGGAACGGCACGCTTGGCCTGGCGCCCTCGCTCCGCGCTTGCCAGCCGGCAAGGTCGAGGACGTGCTGCTCGGTTATTGCCTTACCGTCGTGTAGCCGTAGCAACGACTCCAGCAGCACCCGTATCGAGAATGGCAGCCGGTCCAGGTCGGTGCTGCCCTGGTCTGCCAGCGCCGATAGTCTGAATATGCGATACGCCGCTTCGCCGATGGTGATTGACGCCAGCGCGCCGAACCTGTCTGCCATGTCGCAATGGTAGATGGGATGCCGGCACGTCGCCAGGCGGTACATCGGGCCCCGGCAAGGCGGGAATCTCGCGAAGCGCGCGCTATGTTTCTGGGCGCGATGAAGCTATCGCGTGTCACCAAGCAGGGCGCTCTGACCGTCGCACTCTACGCGACGGTAGTGGGCTGCGCCTCTCTCAGCGGCGCCAACACCGAGACCTCCGCCCTCGGGACCGCCGAACCGGACACTACCGCGGCCGCCACCGCCGGCGCGACTGGTGCCGAGGAAACGACGGGCGGGCTCACCCAGCTGCAGGTCGCCCTGGTACAGGCCGCCCACGACCTGCTCGGCGTCGACCAGCTGTTCGTTCGCGGCCAGCGCTACCTGTTCGACTGCTCCGGTACCGTCATGGCCATCTACGCCCAGGCCGGCCTCAACCTCGGCCAGCATTTCAACCGCTACACCGGTAATGGTGTGGAGCGTATTCACAAGATGGTGGAGGAGTACGACAAGGTGTTCGCCAAGAACCCCACCCTCCTCCCCGAACCCGGCGACATCATCTTCTTCGACAATACCTATGACCGTAACGGCGACGGGCTGTGGAACGACAACCTCACTCACACCGCCATGGTGATGGAGGTGCTCGACGACGGCACCGTCAAATACGTGCACAACCACTACCGCCTCGGCATCGTCATCGAGCAGATGAACCTTGTGCGGCCGGACGTCCACTACGACCGGATAAATGGTGAGGATGTGAAGGTGAACGCCGCCATGCGCATGCGCGGCACCGGCGGCAGCGCCGGCCGCTGGTTGGCCAGTCACCTGACGCGCGACTTCGGCCGCGCGTACGAGATCCCGCTGTAGGCTCGGGTCGGCAAGATAGCGGATCCTGCGGTAGCTGGCGTCGCCGAAGCCGAGCACCGGCACGAAGACCACCGGCAGCAGCACCAGCCCGAACGCAACCCCGAGGCGCTTGCCGAAGCACTCCGCCAGGTCCATGGCGAGTACGGCCGCTACGCCGATGTTGACCACGGGGACGAACGTCAGCGCCTTCCAGCCGGCGACGCCCGCCTTCTCGAACACGCGCCAGTAAGCCGAGCAGCGTGATGGCGGCGAGCGCCAGGCCACCGAGTACCGAGCGGATCACGCTGCCGTGGCCGCCCTATCGGTCGCCGGCCGCCTCGGCTTGGGTCGCCGTAAGCCGAGCGCGCAGCACCTGAGCGGGATGCAGCGCATGGCGATCGCTGCCGTGGGCGATCTGGGCGCGGCAGCTGGCACCCGCAGCCGCGACTACCGTCTGGCCATCGGCCCGCCGTACCGCCGGCAGGAGCCGACGCTCCGCCATCGCCAGCGACACCTCGAGGTGCTCCGCCTCGTACCCGAACGAGCCGGCCATACCGCAGCAGCCTGAGTCCACTTCCTCCACCGCGTAGCCGGCCGCGGCCAGCACCGCCTTGGTCGGCTCGGTGCCCACCAGCGCCTTCTGATGACAGTGGCCGTGCAGTAGCACGCGGGCGTCGCCCTGCGGCTGCGCGGTATCGATCGGCAACGCCAGACTGCCATCCGCCAGCCCGCCGGCGACGAACTCCTCGAAGGTGATCGCCGCATCCGCAACCGCCTGCGCGCGCGTGTCCCCGGGTAGCAGCGAGAGGTACTCGTCCTTTAGCGTGAGGATGCAGCTCGGTTCGACGCCCACCACCGGCATACCCTGCTCCACCAAGGGTGCCAGGACGTCTACCGTATGCCGCGCCGCAGCGCGCGCCTCCTCCACCAGGCCCTTCGACACCATCGGTCTGCCGCAGCAGTAGTGGCCCGGCAGCACCACCTCGCAGCCGGCAGCTTCCAGCACCTCGGTGGCGGCAATGGCGATCTCGGGCGTGTTGTAGGTATTGAAGGTGTCGTTGAACAACACAACACGTTGTGCGACGACGTTTCGCGGCTCGCCCGCTACCTCCGCGCGGCCACCGGCGCCCGAGTGGCGGCGCTTCTCGAACCAGCGGGTAAAGGGCACCCGGGCGAACGCCGGCAGGCGCCGCTGGCGGCTGATGCCGAACAGCCCCTGCGCCAGCGCCCTTACCAGCGGGTTGCGCAGCAGCGCGTTGACCAGCGGCGCGCGCCAGCCGCTGCTGCGGCGGCCGGTGCGGGCGATGGCGGCGAACATACGCGTCCGCCGCGGCACCGGATTGGCCTCGTAGTAGTTGGTCAGGTACTCGAACTTGATCTTGGCCATGTCCACCGAGGAAGGGCACTCGGCCTTGCACGCCTTGCACTCGACGCACAGATCCATCGCCGCAAACAGCCGCTTGCCGGTGAGCTCCTCTGGTTCGAGCCGCCCCGACATCGCTGCCCGCAGCAGGTTGGCGCGGCCGCGGGTGCTGTGCTCCTCCTCCCGGGTAGCCATGAAGCTCGGGCACATGGTGCCCTCGGTCTTCTTGCGGCAGATGCCCGCGCCGTTACACATCTCCACGGCGCGGTGGTAGCCCTGGTCGGAGCTGAAGTCGATGTGCTCGCGCTGGTCGGCTACCCGGTAGTCGGCGCCGAACCGCAGGTGTTCGGTCATCGCCGGCGCGTCGACGATGTTGCCGGGGTTCAGCAGGCCTCGCGGGTCGAACAGCCCCTTCACCTGCCGGTAGAGCTGGTACAGGTCGCGGCCGAAGAAACGCTCGTTGAGCCAGCTCCGGGCGCGTCCATCGCCGTGCTCGCTCGACCAGGCGCCGCCGTACTCGCCCAGTAGCCCCACCGAAAACTCGGCGATCTGCGGCAGCTTGGCCACCTCGCTGGCCAGCTTGTTGTTCATGACCGGCCGGATGTGGATGCAGCCGGCGCTGGCATGCGCGTAGTAGCCGACCTTGGTGCCCAGGTCGTTGCAGAACTGCTCGATCCTGGTGACGTAGTCGGCCAGGTGCTCCACCGGCACCGCCGCGTCCTCGATGAACGGCACCGGCTTGTGGTCGCCCTTGACGCTCATCATGAGGCCCAACCCGACCTTGCGAACCGTCCACACATTGCGCTGCAGCTGCGGGTCGAGGGCTGCGGTGGCCCGGCCGGGGATGCCCTGGCTACGCAGATGGCGCTGGAGCCGCTCGACCGCCGCCTCCAGCTCGGCGAGGGAGTCGCCCTGATACTCGGTGATCAGGATGCAGTGGGGCTCACCTTCCAGGAACGTGGGCAGCAGGCGCGCGTACTGCGGCACACCCCGGCACATGGTCAGACCGAGGTTGTCCATCAGCTCCACCGCGGTCGGTCCGGTCTCCAGAATGGCCGTTACGGAGGTAAGGGCGTGACGGAGGCTGTCAAACTGGACGATGGCCAGGCCGGTATGCGTTGGCGTGGGCACGAGGTTGAGCTGCAGCTCCCGCATCACCGCCAGCGTGCCCTCGGAGCCGCAGATCAGCTTGGCCATGTTGAAGCGCGGGTCCTGCGGGTACTTGAAGCTCGCTCCCTCGACGAAGCGATCCAGGTTGTAGCCGCCACAGCGCCGCCAGTGGCGGGGGGTGCCGGCGAGGATCTGGTCCACGGCATCGGTGGCGATGCGGGAGACACCGCGGTAGGTATCGCCCTCGAGCCCGGGACGCTCCACCCGCTGCGCCAGCTGGTCGTCGTCGAGCGGGCCAAAGCTCGCCTCGCTGCCGTCGCTGAGCAACGCCTCGACGCCAAGCACGTGGTCGGCTGTCATCCCGTACTGGATCGAGTGAGAACCGGTGGAGTTGTTGGCAACGATACCGCCCATGGCGGCGCGGTTGCTGCTTGCAGGGTCCGGACCAAACTGCAGGCCGTGCGGGCGGAGAAAGGAGTTCAGCTCGTCGAGGACGATGCCCGGCTGTACCCGTACCCACCGCTCCTCGGTGTTCAGCTCCAGCACGTGGTCGAGGTGACGGGTAAAGTCGATAACCAGCGCTTCGTTGACCGCCTGGCCAACCAGGCTGGAGCCCGCACAGCGGGCCAGAATCGGCACCTCCCGCTCCGCCGCGAGCGAGACCGCCGCGCGCACGTCATCGTCGTGGCGCGGCAAGAGGACCGCGTGCGGCATCACCTGATAGATGCTGGCATCGGTGCTGTAGAGGAGCCGGGTGTAGGTGTCGCTGCGCAGGTCGCCGGAGACGCGCGGTCCGAGGTCGGCGAGGAAGTCGGCGACCCTATCGACCGATGCGATGGAGGCGCTCATGGCAGCCAGAGGCTACCGCGCGCCGGGGCACGTTGTACGCCCACGGGAGGAGAGCTACGGTGCCGGTGATGAATCGAACCCGTGTGTCTCTCTTCCTGGCGATCGCCGTCGCCATTGCCACGCCTGCCGCACTGAGCGCGCAGAACAGCTGGACCCATCACCTGCCTGCCAACACCGTCACCGCCTCCGTCGCCGTCGGCGCCGATTTCCCCGCCGCTGGGATAAACGGCTTGTTCGGCCTGTCGGTCTACCCAGGTGCATAGTGGACGATTGCCGATCCGAAGTTCGGCGTGGTGCCAGTCTCCTTTGGCGCCGCCGCGCGTGGGCGGTTGGACATCTCCGGCACCTTCACCGCCGGCGTCGGCGCATTCGCCACCGCACATCTTGGTCTGCTCGGCCTGCCCATCCCGGAGGTGTTCCAGGCACTGGAGTGGTATCTATGACTCGGCATCGGCATCGACTTCATTCCGGCCCTGAACTTCGGCTTCGCGCAGTTCTTCGGCATCAACTACTTCATCAATCCGACGTTCACCGTGTTCCTGGAGCAGGTGTACTGGAGGATCGGAACCGGCACCACCCTCGGGGTCCGGCTGAAGCTCGGCTAGCGCGACCTCCGCTCCCCTGGTTCGCTACAGCCAGGGGAGCCGGTGGAGGCCGACGTTCCCGCCGGTAACCAGCCGTCCGACTCGCTTTCCTCGAAACACCTCGCCATTGTCGAGGATTGCCGCCAGTGGCACCACCGCCGACGGCTCGATTACCAGTTTCATGCGCTCCCAGACCAGCCGCGTCACCTCGATGATGCGTTCCTCGGTGACCGTGAACAGCTGGGTCACATGCTCGTGGAGCACACTGAAGGTCAGCTCCCCAAGCGCGGTGCGCAGCCCGTCGGCAACCGTCTGTGGCTGGTTGCTGGGCTGGATGATGCCGGTTGCCAGCGACCGAATCGCGTCGTCGGCGGCCAGCGGCTCGCCGCCGTAGACCGCCGTCGCCGGTTCGCGTCCGGCCTCCCCCAGCCCGTGGATAGCCAGGGACATGCCGCTGAGGCAGCCGCCGCCACCAACCGGGCCGACCAGGGCATCGAGCTCCGCCGCCTCGGTACCACGCAGCTCCGCGATCTGCTCCACCAGCTCCAACACCAACGTACCCTGACCGGCGACGATCCACGGGTGGTTGAAGGGGTGGATGAGGGTGCCCCCCGTCTCGTCGACCACCGCCTGCGACGCCTCGGTGCGCGCCTGGTCGCCGTCGTCGCAGTCCACGATGCGGGCGCCGTAGTCGCGCACCGCCGCCTTCTTTATGGCCGAGGCGGAGCGCGCCATTACCACGGTGGCGGGGATGCCGCG
>CAJWOB010000165.1 GCA_913043885.1 uncultured Spirochaetaceae bacterium
GACGAGGCGGATACAGACCCTGGGCCAGGGACGGCGTTGCTGATCGACAGCGGCAGCGGGGCAACGCGTAGTGGCTCCCGCGTCCACTACACGCTTTCGAACGATGGTTCGGTGCCCAGCGACCCATCGGCGGCGTCGGCGGTCCTGGATCAGGTGCGGCTGGCAGGCCGGGCGGACGAGCGGGTCGTCTACCGAATGAAGGTGCTGTGCCGCAGCGACGCAGGCAACGAATCCGACGTCCTGGGACCGCTGGAGCTGGTCGTCGATCGGCGTCTGCCGAGGGTGCCGGTGCTACGCGGCTTCATCGAAGGCGCGCTGTACGCCGACAGCGAAGTGTCCCTCGAATACCGCGAGGAGCCTAATCTCCGCCTCCACTACGAGGTGACCACGGATGGTAGCGATCCTCCAGCGCCTACTGCCGCGTCGCCGTTGCTGACGCCGTCGACGATGTTCGGCGTTACAGAAGGTGCGACCACCACCTTTCGGGTCAGCATCCTGCCGGTTTCGAGCGCCGGCGAGGATGGACCCATCGAGACGGTGTCTTTCTCGGTGGACCGGGACGTGCCCAGTCCGCCCTTTGTGTCCGGATTCGAGGATGGAGCGGTCTATGCGCGCCCGGTTGCGGTGGTAGCGGTGTCGCCGACGTTGGGCAATCGGCTCTACGTAGCCGTAACCCGCGACGGTCCCACCGAGCAGCTGATCGCCCGCTCGAATCTATACAGCGGCACCATCGAGGTCGACGTTGCCGAGAACGAGGAGACCACCTTCTTCGTAGAGGCTGCCGAGGTCGACGATGCCGGCAACCAGTCGGCGCGGGTGTCCCGCAGGTTCTCGATCGACCGAAGGCCGCCGAAGGCACCGGCGGTGCGCGGCATCCCCCCGGAGGGCGTGGTAGGCGAGCCGGCGTTGGTGCAGATTGCCGGCGGCACCCCCAACATCTTCTACGAGCTGACCAGCGACGGCAGCACCCCTGCGGTGCCGGGGTTGGCCAGCCAGCGCTACATAGAGCCCCTGGCGCTCGCCGGCGCGCCCGGCGCCGAGGTGCTGTACCAGCTCCGGGTGCGCGCCATCGACGCGGTCGGCAACCTCAGTCCGTTGGGCCCGATCCACGGCGTCGTAGTGGATCGTGCCCCACCACCTCGACCGCCAGCGCCGACGGTGCAGTCACAGGTGGTGGCCGGAACGGCCCCGGCCGGAGTGGCCGCCGAAGGGGTAGCCGGCGAGGGCGCAGCGAGTCGCTTGGTGCTCAGCTGGGATCCGGCAGAGGTCTACGACCTCGAGTGGGCGCTGCTCCCGGTGGGAGGGACCGATCCCACCTACGCGCCATACGAAGAGCCGGTGGTGGTTACGCTGCCCGAGCGCGGCAGATTGATGGCGTGGGCACGGCGCACCGACGCAGCGGGCAACAGCAGCGCAGTGGTGCAGACGCTGTTGGCCGAGCAGTCGGTACCGGCGGCACCCAGGGTCGTGGGAGTGGCCAACGGGGTGGTGTACCGGGAGGCCGCCAACGTCACCTTCGCCACGGAACACGACGCGCTGGTGCGCGTGGAAGTCGCGACCGGAGGGGCAGAGCCGGCACCGGTTAGCGATCAGTCGGCCATCGCCACAGGCGAGGTGACCTTCGACGCCATGAGTGGCGAGACGGTGGACTACACCGTCCGTGCCCGCGCATTCGATCCGGCTGGCGTGGCGGTCTCCGCCGAGACCCGGGTCGCGTTTACCGTCGATCGCACGCCGCTGGCGCCACCGGTGCTTCTGGGGGCCGAGGATGGTGATCACTACGCCGACGACGTGGAGCTAACGCTCCTCTCCGGCGAGGGTGAGATCCGCTACGCGCTGGTCCGCGCGGTGGTGGGCGAGGACGCCGCAGTCCGGGGCGACCTGGATCTATCGCTCCCGGCGACCGAAACCTTCGGCAGATACGAGGACTCTCTCGTCTTGCCGCGGCAGCCGGGGGAGATCGTGTCGTATCGGCTTGCCGCCTACGTGGTGGACGATGTCGGGAACTCCAGCACCGGCCTGGTGGAATGGACTATCACGATCGACGACCGCGTGTTCTACGTGGCACCCGGCGGCAGCGACGAACAGACCGGCACCCGGACTGCGCCATTCCGGTCGCTGGCGCACGCGATTCGCGAGGCGCAGCGCGCCGGCAAGCGGGAGGTCCACGCCGCCGCCGGCGACTACGTCGTCGACCGCACGCTGATTCTGGGTGGCGACATGCTCCTGATCGGCGGCTTCGACACCGCCGACTGGGATCGCCTCGGCCTCGAGCGCCGGTCGAATCTGCTTCCGGGGAGGTTCATCGGCCCCGGCGACCCGCTGCTCGCCGTCACCGGCGGCCAGGTAGACCTGCGTCGGATAGGGCTGTCGGACCGTGACGCGCCGCCCAAGATGCCGGTGGTGCAGGTAAGCGATGGTCAGCTAGAGCTGGCTGACAGCGAGGTGCTGCTGACTGGTCAGGGCGGCGTGGCGGTGCGGGTCGACGGAGGCTTCGTGCGTATCGTCGGAAGCGAGCTGGCCGCCTCGCCGCAGGGGGCGCCGCTGAGTCTGGTGCGCCAGCGCCAAGGGGCGTTGCTGCTGTCGCGCAGCCGCCTGTTCGGGCCCGCGCACGGCGACGAGTTTGCCGCCGTGTCGATCTCCGGCACCGACGACGCCACACTGGATCGGGTGACGGTCGATCCCGGCGGCGCGCTACGAACCGTTGGGGTAGCGGTCGTGGGCTCTCAAGTCCTGATCGAGGGCGGCGTGCTCCGCTCCGGTGCCGGCAACATTCGTGCCGTGGCGCTGTCGGCCGACCGGGCCACGGTAACGCTGCGCGAGACCGAGGTCTCCGCCGACGCCGCCGCGGGGTACCCGATCGCGATAGAGGGCAGCGACGCAGATATCACTCTCGAGGGCGTGACGCTCGAGCTCGCCGGCCAGCTGGGGACCACCGGCGTGCGGCTGCGCTCCGGCGAGCTGCTCCTCCAGGCGAGCACGGTTACCTCGCAGCCGACTACGGAATTCTCCACCCTGCTCGACACCGCCGAAGCCAGCGGACTCGTGGCAAACAGCATTCTGGTGGCGGGGAACGCCGGCGAGTCCATGGTTGCCAACGTGCGGGGCGGCCGAATGGACTGGGTGAACAACACCCTCGTTGGCGCCAGCGGTCGCACTCTTACGGCTGGAATCCGGGTCGCCGGCAGTGGCGAGCTTACGATAGTGAACAACATCCTGGCCCGTCCGCGGCTCGACGCAAGCGTGGCCGTCGCCGTGCTGGGGGTCTCTCCCGCGGCACGGTTGCCGATCGTGGCCAATAATCTGGCTGGGTGGGACCTGGTGATGTCTCCGGTGGCCGGGACCGCCCGTGACCGTGCGGCCCGCGACCGTGCGGCTCGCGACCGTGCGGCTGTCGACGCTGCGTTGGTCGACGCACTGAATCTGGCCGATGGCGACCCGTTTGGCGGCCCCTTCCATGCCAACATCGGTGAGCCGCTGGAGCGCACGTTCAGGGTAACCAAGGAATCGGCGCTCTCCGGCGTGTATCAGCTGCTACCAGGTGCCGGCTCGGTGAACGCGGGCGTGCCCTTCGCCTCTGGGCTCAACGCGCCGGCGGTGGACTTCATGGGCAGGGAGCGTCCGGCACCGTTCGTCGGCCTGCGCCCCGCACCCGATTTGGGCGCGCTCGAGCTCTACTGACCGGGCGGCGGGCTCGCTATTCGCGGACCCATCTGACGTTGCTGTCGGCGAAGTCGGAGTCGGAGCTCCAGAGCCCGGCGCCGGCGGTATGCACGAACACCGTGGGAGTGCCGCTAGGGGTGGAAAACCCGGACACCGCTGCGGCGGAGAGATCGGGGGCGCTGGCCTCCTTTACCGGCATGAACCCCGACTCGTCGATGTCCGTGGCGTCGTCGAAGGTGAAGTAGCCGAAGTTGTCGGTGCCGACGAACACGATGGCGTCCTTCTGGGCGAAGTTGGTGAACTGCACCAGTGTGCTGGCGATCTCCAGCTGATCGGTGCCGTCGTCGGCGGTATTGGGGTACTGCTCCCAGCTGCTGCCGCCATCTGCCGACCTGTAGACATGACCCTGCCGGTCGGCGACGTAGAGTTGCCCGCCGGCGCTGGCCAGCATCCCGGTGTAGCCGAGTGCAGGACGTGAGATGCCGTTCTGGCTGTGGGGAGCGAGAGTGCTCTGCGCCAGGGTGGCGGTGATGTCGCCCGAGTAGACATGGACCCCGGCTACCACGAAGTGGTCACTCCCGTCCCATACCGCGGCGGTTGGTCGCTGCGGCAGCGTCGGACTGCCGGCGAAGTCAGCGGCGCTGAAGGTGGTGCCATCGGTGCTGTGATGGAGCGAGTATTCGAACACCGTGCCGGTATCCTCGGCGGTGGCCACCGCCAGCCGACCGTCGCCCCCATCGGGGATGAGGAATAGGCCGACGATCTGCTCGCTACCGCTGGCGCTCGCCATCGTCACCTCGTTCCACGTGGCGGAGGAGGTTCCGCCGGGGGTGGTCCATCGATACAGGCCGTAGCGGTCGGCGGCGGCGGCATCGGGGAAGAAGAAGCCGGCGTAGATCTGGTCGCCCGCGCCAAACGTTGTCGCCACCATGGCCGTCACCAGCGCCGCCTCCCCGAAGTCGTCGGCTAGCAGGCTCCAGGTGTGGTCGTCGTCGTCGCTACAGCCGCACCACTGCCACTCATCGCGCGCCCAGATCGCTCCGGCCGCTACGTAGTAGGCGTTGGCACTCGCTACCATGCCCGAGACCGTCAGCTCGTTGTCGAGGTTCTCGTCGTCGATTTCGGTCTCATTGGCGAGCGTGAAGAAGATGCCGGTGGTGAGCTCGCACCCGGTGGCAACGAGCGCGGCGGCGACCACCAGCGACCCTATGACGAGGTTACGTGGAGACATGCGGCACTTCAGAAGTGATACACGGCGGTTGCGGTGATATCCAGCAAGTTGCCCAGCATCTGCTCCTCGGTAGGAATGGTCGGGGGCAGTAGCTCCCACGCAAGCCAGTACTCCAGCGAGCCTCCGAACGACCACGTCGAGGTCGCCCGCCACAATACCCCAACGCCCGGCCGCAGGAGCAGCGAGGCGCCGGTGTTCTGCTGACCGAGGCGCATGATCGCTGCCCCCACCGCCACCGAAACTGGAACCTCGAGGCTGGGGGTGGAGAATACGTAGGCGCCCTTGGCCAATATCGGAACAAGGAAGAACCCGAGCTGGTTGATATCGGCGGCCAGCGAGCCGGCCACCTCCAGCCCGACGTTGATATCAGGGGTCAGGTAGGCACCCACCGTAAGTGCCAGGCTGCCTCCCAGGGTGAGATTGGTCACCAGAGCCGTCTGGCCGTTTATCGGTGTGGAGGTGGCCAGGAACAGCGGGGTGAACAGGCCAAGACGGACGTTGACAATCCAGTCGCCGAGGCCGTAGAGCGGCACCTCGAGCTCAGGTGTAGGCGGGGCGTCTGGTTGCGCCTCCTGCGCACCGAGTGGCCCAGATAGCAGGGCCAGTGACAGTATCGCGACGCCCAGAGGCCGGCGGAGGGGGGAGCGCGGCACGCGCCGGAACATACCAGAGGCCGCGGGTGCGGACAAGATTCCCTTATCGGCAGCCGGCGGTTGCCCTGCCGCGGCGGGGCTTAGACGCACGCTCTCACGCAGTCGTACATTCGGGAGGCGGGGCTGCCGGGAGGTAGGATGCGAGGCAAGCGTGCCGATAATGAAGCCGTGAGCGACGTCAGCGAGGACGAGAGCGCGGAGGCGACGGTGTGCGGCGGCGCCGGCGCCGCCCAGAAGCTCGCACGTCTCGGCGCGTCCGCGGCCGACGCCCGCCCGTTGTGCCGTGGCGCATGATCGGCTTCCTCCTTGGCCTTGGCATTCTGGCTGGCTTCGCCGCGGTCAATATCGAACACCGTTCCGATGTCTCGTTCGGATTCTTCGTGTTCAGTGACGTACCGGTGTTCCTGAGCATTCTGGTGGCATTCATCGCCGGTGCACTCTTCGTGCTTCCGCTCGCACTGCGCCGGGGGCGTCGCATGCGGGACGCTCAGCTCGCCAACACGGCTACGGAAGGACAGGTACGCGCCGCGGTGGCCGACGGCGCCAAGCGGCGTCGACTCCTGGGCGACGGGGCCGCGGACGACACGATCGAAGACGAGGCAGGGGTGGAGGAGGAGCCGTTGGGCTTGGTCGCCCCGGGCCGTGGCTCGTC
>CAJWOB010000166.1 GCA_913043885.1 uncultured Spirochaetaceae bacterium
ACGGCAGTGCCGGTCGCGGTCGAGGAGGCCACCAGCGAGCTGCAGCAGCAGGTGGACGATGAGCAGGCGGCCATCTCCGCGGAGTTCGCCGGGTTGGTGGCCCGGGCCGAACGCGCGGTGGCGGCCGGTAACTACGACTTCGCGCTGTCCGCCTATCGTGAGGCGCTGGCTGCGGTGCCCGCCACCAGGGGTCTGGAAGATTCGATCTTGCCACCGACCACGCGTATGGGCTTCGACCTGGTCAACTTCGCCGACGACGAACAGGGGGGGCAAATCCCGACACGCCGCAGCAGCTGGCTGAGCTGGCACGCGACGCCGGCATCGACTTCGACAACGTGCGGGCGCTGTTCACCGAACGGTTGAGCCAGCAGATCGAGGAACAGCGGACCCAGCTTGCGGAGCGGTCGGATCAGCTGGCGGCGCTGGAGCAACGACGGGTCAACGAACTGGATACGTTGGAACAGCAACGTCAGGAGCAGGTGACGGCGCGTAACCAGCACATCAACGAGCTGCGCACCGAGCGCTCCGCGCTGCAGACCGAGGTGGCGCGTCTCGAAGAGTTCGAGCGGCTGATCGAGACCATATCCGGCCAATACGCCACCTTCCTCGGGTGGGACGAGACGGACTCCTCCGGCCCGGATGCGGTGCTGGAGTCGAAGTTCCGCCTGGAGACCTTCCTCACCGAGGCAGAGGTCGCCGGCCTGCTACTGGGGCTAGCCGACCGCGTCCGCGAGTTCGACTCGCAATTCGAGGCGGCGGGCCGCGAGGCCGGGATCCTCGACGCAGCGGATATCCTCGATCAGTTCGCCGCGCTACCGAACGCCAACCAGCGGGCCGCGTTCCTCACGACCGAGATCGAGCGAGCCGCCGCCGACGCGATTCTGCTCGAGTTCCTCAACATCCTCGGCGACCTATAGCTCGTCCTCCTCCGCCCACTCCACCTCCTCGCGCCACAGCCGCATGGCGAGGCCTACGGTAATGACGAGGCCCATACCGACGGCTCCGAAGACGGCCACCGCGGGCGACGCCCCGATGGTGTCCGCCAGTGCGCCCAGCCCGACCACGCCGATGGGTTGCAGACCGATCGCCAGCGCCACGCCCCCCATTGCGCGTCCGCGCAGCGCCGGAGGAGCCGCCCGCAGGGTCGTGGCGATCTGCATCGCCGCGAACCCGGAGAATCCCAGTCCGTAGGCGAGCATTACCAGGAGGCTGAGGGAGTACGAGCGCGAGAGGCCCAAAGCGGTAATCCCGGTCATGAAGAGCAGCGTTCCCGCCAGAAAGGTGCGCAGCGCGAAGCGCGTCTGGAGACCGGTGAGGAGAATCGAGCTGATCAGCGCACCCACGCCGATAGCCGAGGAGAGGAGGCCATACTGGAGCGGACCGACCTGCAGCGTGTCGCGGGCGACGACGGGAAGCAGGAAGTTGAAGGGGAAGCCGACGGTGTTGGCGATCACCGTGATGAGGAGAACCGCCCGCATGCGGCGGTCTGCCAGGATGGCCCGCACCGCTTGCCACGAAGAAATGGCCCGGGCTGCCAGTCGACGGGCGGGAACGTCGGCGGGGACGGGCAGGCGAGCGACCAGCACCATCGCCAGCAGCACCAGGAGCACCATACCGACGTAGGCGCCCGCGGGGCCGACCCACGCCAGCGCCAGACCTGCGACCGCCGGACCGACCAGCATGCTCCCGGTGAGACTGGTGATGTCGACGGCGATACCGGTAACCAGCATGGGCGCCGGCAGCACGGAGCTCAGCCACGCACGGCGCGCCGAGAAGTCACCCGTGTAGCCTACGCCGCTCAAGAACGCGGCGAGGTAGGTATGCCAAATGGAGAGCTGGCCTAGGCTGAGGAGCAGCAGGACGCCGCCGGTCGAGACCACCAGGGCCACCTGCGCCAGACGCAGCATCGTGCGAGGCGAAAATCGATCCACCAGGTCGCCAGCCAGCGCTCCGAACAGAAACGTCGGCGCCACCCGGAACACCCCCAGGGCGGCGACCCCCGAGGCGGCATCCGAGAGGCCAGCCAGAAGCCACCCGAGGAGGGTCAGCTCCGCAGCACGCAGAATGTAGTGGGTGGCGCCCACTCCCAGAAGGCACCGGCCAGCGCCTATGGCGAGGACCTGCCCGACTCTCGCCAGCGTTGTGCTCATCGCGGCATGCGAGGCTGATCGGCAGGTAGGTGGCTCGCCGCTACCAGGAGATGCGGAAGCCGACCACGGTGTTGCGGTAGTCGAGCGCCACGTACTGGGGGAACCACCAGCCCGGTACCACCCCGTCGGGGTACAGCGCGGTAGGAAAGGTGCGCTGCTGAAACTCCTCGCCGTCCGCGGTGTAGTACAACTGCGGTGCGTACTCGAAGAAGAACTTGAACCCCAGCCACGGCGAGTACTCCGCTCCCGCGGCAAGCTCCAGCCCGAACGGGGCGGCCTCCTCCGCGCCGAAGGTCACCTCGAGCTGATCGTCCGCATCGCGGACGATCGAGTGAACCAGCCGCAGGAACAGGCCGCCCGCCGCGTAGAAGCGCAGATCGGCCTCCGGTGGCGACAGGTAGATGCCCGTGCTCAGGTTGATGTTGGTCAGCGGGCTGCTCTCGAACACCGATGGCGTGCTGTCGACCAGGTAGAGCCCGATGGCGTAGGTCGTGAGCCCGCCGCGCAGGAAGAACTCCGCCAGTGTAAAGAAATACCAGAACCGCGATCCGGGGAACTGAAGGTTGTTGAAGTAGGTGTCCACCGGCGAACAACGCCGCCCGCGACTGGTCCAGGTCGATCTGCAGCGGCTGGTAGCCGAGGTAGAACGACTCGTCGATGGCATACATGAGGTCCGCCTCGGATCGCACCTCGTAGGTGGCTGGGTTGGGGAGATTGAGCACCAGTGATCCGGACGGGCCGATCTCCAACGGATCGGCGCGTAGCCCCTGCACCACCGTGCCGGGAAGGCCGGTGACCTGCACCTCCAGGATGTCGGCAACCGCGGTGTAGGAGGTCCGGATGGTCGCGATTAGATCGTCCCAGAACCCGCGGGTAAGGTTGCGGTGGTCGAGTTGGAAGCCGGGCTGGATGGTGGTGCGCCCGAACACCGCCATGATGGCGTCGCCGATGTACTTATCGATCATGCCGTCGCGATTCATGATGATGTCGACCATCACCGAGAAGTATTCGTTGAGCGACTCGACCAGCTCGTTGGGCGGAATGCCTTCGGAGATGCTGGTGAAGCTGCGGATGTCGGAGAACAGGATCGAGAGGTTGCGGTTCTCACCGACCAGCATCGAGTCGGGGTTCTGGAAGAAGCGGTCGATCAGCTCCTGCGGTACGTACTTCTGGAAGATGTTGCGCACCTTGGCCTCGCGCTTCTGCGCGAGCACCGCCTCATAGGCGTAGCCCTTGATGCGATCGGTCAGTCGCTCCAGCTCTCCCACCATCACGTTGAAGGTCTGCGACATCTCACCGATTTCGTCGCGGTAGTCGACCGGCACCCGACCCGACAGGTCGCTGGTGGAGATGATATTGCGCATCGCGCCCACCACGCGGGTGAGTGGTCCAGTAAGGACGCGGACGAACCCGAACAACAGCAGAATCGACAGCACCGATCCGATCACCACCAACAGCAGCGTCTGCCGTTGGATCTGGTCGATGTCGCTGAAGAACGCGTCGCGGTCCTGCGTTACCAGGAAGTACCAGGCGAAGGGCTCGAAGCGGAAGCCCATGGCCATGCGCTCGATGCCGCCGATGGGGGTCTGCAGCAGCTCGCGCGAGCCGAGCGTGGCACGCTCGATGAGTATCTGCTTCTCTGGATCACTGAGCTCCACCAGCTCGCGTACATTCGGTGTGGTTTCCATCACCACCGTCGCGACGTCGTCCACGGCGATGATCAGCTCGGTATCGTCGTTGCGGATAATGCTGCGGGCGAACACCTCGATGCCCGCCTGAGCCGCCTGCACCATCTCCTCACGGCTGGTCAGGTCATTCTCGACCAGCAACCGCCACTGCTTGTCGACGTGCTTCTCCAGCTCCGCTGTCTTGAAGTCCAGCAGCTCGACGGTAACTCGGGTAACGGCGGTGCGCGCCGTGAAGAGCGAGGCGGCGGCGCCGATGATCAGTGCCCCGATCAGCAGCGGGACGACGATCAGTACGATCTTTACGCGGATGCTCAAGGCAAGGAAGTGTAGCTGGCCACTTTAGGTGCGGCCCGTGCGGCCCGTGCGGCCCGTGCGGCCAATGCGCGCCGGCGGCCGCCGGACACGCGCCGGTTGACCGGCACGGTGGGGATTCCTACCTTTGACAGGCTGTGATTGAGTGGCTCACCCGCCCTGAGGTCTGGGGGTTAGCGGGGCTGCTATTCGTCGCCGCCGAGTTCCTCGGTCCCAACTTCGTCCTGTTCTTCTTCGGTATCGGCGCGCTCCTCACCGCCGCCGCAACCGCCCTCTTCCCGCCGCTAGGCGGCAGTCTGCTGATCCAAGTGCTGGTGTGGCTGGGGGCGTCGGTCGGCACGATGCTCTCGCTACGCCGCTACCTGAAGGGGATCTTCCGCGGCTGGGTCGACCGCCGGCCACTCGAGGACGAGTACCGCGGCAAGGAGGCGACCGTGGTCGAGGCGATAGCGTCCGGCCACACCGGTCGCGTGCGATTCCAGGGCACCACCTGGGACGCCGTCAGTTACGATGAGACCTTCGCTCCTGGCGACGCGGTGCAGATCCTGAAGCACGAGAACCTGACTCTGGTGGTGGGCAAGACCGTCGCCGACGAGCTGGCCGCCTACGAAGCGGAACAGGAGGAATAGTGGAGCCACTGAGCATAGTAATTGCTCTCGGTGTAGCGGTGGTCGGCTTCTGGGCCTTTACCCGCTTTGTGCGGATCGTGCCAGAGCAGCAGACCCACATCGTCGAGCGGCTGGGCAAGTTTGCCCGCGCGTTGGGGCCCGGGTTCCACCTGATCATCCCGCTGGTCGAGCGCATCGCCTACAAGCAGAGCCTCAAGGAGGAGGCCATCGACGTGGACCCCCAGGTCTGCATCACCAACGACAACGTGCAGGTGAGCGTCGACGGCATCCTCTACATGAAGGTGATCGATCCGCAGAAGGCCAGCTACGGCATCGACGACTACCGGTTCGCCACCGCTCAGTTGGCGCAGACCACGATGCGCTCGGAGATGGGCAAGATCGACCTGGACCGCAGCTTCTCGGAACGGGAGTCGCTCAACAACGCCATCGTGCGCAGCGTCGACCAGGCCTCCGACCCATGGGGGATCAAGGTTACCCGCTACGAAATCAAGGACATCGCCCCGCCGGGCAGCATCCTGCAGGCGATGGAGCAGCAGATGCGGGCCGAGCGCGAGAAGCGGGCGCAGATCCTGGAGAGCGAAGGCGACAAGGAGTCGCGGATCAACGCCTCCAAGGGCGAGCGGGAGGAGGCGATCAACCTGAGCCGCGGTGAGCGTCAGCGGCGAATCAACACCGCGGAGGGGCGCGCCAAGTCCATCGAGGTAACCGCGCAGGCCACCGCCGACGGCATCCGCGAGATCGCCACTGCCATCCAGCTGCCCAAGGGCAAGGAGGCGGTAGCGATGCGGATTGCGGAGCAGTTCGTCGGCCAGCTCGGCCAGATCCTCGATCGAGCCAAGACGTCGGTGATGCCGATCGATGTCGCGCAGGTACGGGCGCTGCTGCAGACGGTGCTGCCCGGTCGCGCGGCGGGGGAGGCGACCGACGGTGCCGCCGTGCCACGGCCGACCCCGCAGCCGTTCGCCAACCGCGTCGGGCCGGAGGAGGGCAACTAGATGGAGAGCGTGCTGTCAGTCCTGGCCATCATCTTCGGCGGCATCGTCGTCATATCGATACTGCGCTCCATTCGCATCGTGCCGGCCCGGACCGCAATGGTGGTGGAGCGGCTCGGCAAGTACGCCAAGACCCTGGGCGCCGGCTTCCACGTCCTGGTGCCGTTCATCGATCGGCGCCACTTCTTGTATCGCCGGGCTTTCGCTCCCGGTCGGTGAGGGCGATGGACTAGCTCGCCATGCTCCCCGACTCTCAGCAGTGTGCCCGTTCTACGTACCGTGTTCTTCCTCCACTCCTTGGCGAAGCCCAGGTACGGAGACTCGTTAGATGCTCGAACACACAGGTCCGCATTCGCTTTGCCGATCCCGGGGGCGCCTCCTCCGAGAAGTGCCTCGCGCTGTCTTCCGATGATCCGGAGTACG
>CAJWOB010000167.1 GCA_913043885.1 uncultured Spirochaetaceae bacterium
CGGAGCCAAGACGCGTTGGTCGGCCACGTCCGCGCATTCCAATCGACGGGCAGTGCGCCTTCGATGACTATCGGCACATTGCCGAATGCAAAGCCGGGCTTTGACAGCTCCGCGACGTTCACTCGGCGGACCGGCACGCTCCGCGGTGGAAAATGTGCGGTCATGGGGCACGCGGTGGAGCGATCGCTGCCCGACTACGTGGCGCTGTTCCAGCGGCTGCTGCGCGTGCCCACGCCGCGCAATAGGGAGCACGCGGCTCTGGCCATGGTCGCGGACTCGCTGCGTGGCTGCGGCATCGAGGTGGCGACCTTCGACGGCCGGCCGGCCGGCAGCGCCGATGAGCCGGGGCCCAACCTGTTCGCCACCATTCCCGCCGCTGGCAGGGGAGAGGGGCGCTCGTTGCTGCTGGAGGCCCACATCGACACCGTCCCTCCCGGGCGGGAGGAGCGCTGGCGCCATGGCCCGTGGTCCGGCGCAATCGAGGGAACGCGGCTCTACGGTCGCGGTGCCCACGACGATCGCGGCGGGGTGGCACTGCTGTGCATGCTCGCCGACCTGCTTCGACAGGTGGGCGCGCAGCTGGGCGCTGATCTGTACCTGCTGGTTACCAGTCAGGAGGAGCACGACTGCGGTGGCATGCGGGCGTTCCTCGACCAGCCGTTCTTCGTGCGGCCCGACGCGGCCTTGCTGGTAGACGGTACCGGCACCGACGACTGCATCCACGCCCACCCCGCCTGCCTGAGCGCCGTCGCCCGCTTCCCGGGCCCGTGGACCACCGCCCAAGGGGCCCGCGCCGACGACAACCCGATCGTGGCGATGGGTCGCTTCGTGGAGCGGCTTACGGCTCTGGCTGAGCAGACCTGGTCGGGCGCCGACGCCGACGATCGCCGGCGAGCGCTAGCGGCCGCGACCGGCGTGCGCAGCAGCGGTTGGATCTCGAACCTACCCGAGTGGTGCGAGGTGGACCTGTTCGCCAACCTGCCGACTGGCGTGGGCTTCGAGGACTGGCGTCTGGCGTGCGAGCAGGCGGCCAACGACGGTAGTGGGCGGCCCGCCCAGGTGACGCTCGGCCCGCTGCAGATACCCGCCTTCGAGACGCCACTCGACTCGCCGCTGCTCGAGTGTCTGCAGCAGGCGCGGGAGGCAGGCTTCGGCGACGGCAGAGAGCTGCAGCCGCGGCGCATCGGCGGCTGGGGGGACATCGGGCTTCTCGGCGCCGCCGACGCGCTGTTCTACGGACCAGGTGCCGGCGCGGGCGCCCACGGCTACGACGAGTATTACGATCTGGACAGTCTCGCCCCGATGCTGCGGACACTGGCGCATCTGGTGCTGCGATGGTGCGGGACCGAGGAGGCGACATGATCATCGACAGTCATCTACACGTGTTCGACGCCACCACTCCGGGAGCGGCGGAGAACTTCCCGCTGTGGCCAGGCACCCGCTGGGGAGCCGGCGAGGCCGATCTGCTGGCACAGATGGACGCCGCGGGCATCGACCGCGCCTTTCTTATCAGCTACACGCCCGTGGACGTCATGGCCCACTACCGGCCGGAGCAGCGGGCGCACATGGTGGCGGTGTTCCAGCACTACCTGAGTCACGCCAACTTCCACGACGTCTGGTCGCGGCACCGCGACCGTTTCGACTGGTTTGCCGACTCGATCGATCCAAGGGTGCCGGGCTACGTGGAGCGTGCAGCCCGCGACCTGGATCGTGGCGCCGCCGGGCTCAAGCTGCTGCCACTGTTCGTCGACACCGAGATGGGCAGCCCGGCGTGGCGGCCGATCTTCGACCTGCTCCGGGAGAGGCAGCGGCCGTGCATCATCGATCTGTCCTGGTGGTACGCGCACTGGCCGTGGTTCGCGCCGAGCGTGCACGGGCGCTACGACAGCTACACCGCCTACGTGCGCGGGCTGGGCGACCTGGTAACTGACTACCCGGAGGTGACCGTGCAACTCGCCCACTACGGCACTCCACTGCTGCAGGACGACGGCAGCCCGCAGATCCACTACGACCGGCTACAGGAAGTGGTGGAGTTCGTGACCGCCCATCCCAGCGTCTGCTGCGACCTTGCCGCCTATCAGCACCTGATCACCGCCGACGAGGAATATCCCTACCAGCGCGCGTTGGAGGTGGTGCGGTTGATGCACGCCGGTATCGGCGCGTCACGGATCCACTGGGGCACCGACTGGCCCTATCTGGGCGAGCAGCCCTATGAGGAGCTGATGAGAGCCATCCGGGAAGCGCCGTTCCTGGCCGCCGAGGAGATGGAACTGATCCTGGGTGGCAACGCCGCGCGCTTCGTCGGGCACGAAGCGTAGGCAGGCCGGCCGACAGCCGCGCCGGCCGCCGACCTACTCGGGCACTTCGGCGATGTAGACCTGGGCGTGGCCGCTGCGATCGCTAGTGAAGATCACCTGGCGACCGTCCGGTGAGAACGCCGGGTGCGGGTGGGTGTGCTGCGGCGCGTACACGTTGGTGACCCCATCGTCGTAGGGGCAGTGGTCGCAGTCCCAGTGAGCGCCGACGTTGCTCGAGCCTGAAGCGCACAGCAGCTGCGGCTCCCCTACTCCGTCGACGGCGCTGAACAGCATGAGGCCGCGATCGGGGTAGGTGGTGTCGGCGATGAGCCGGGTGCCGTCGCAGCTGATGGCGGCATGCCAGGCGTTGAACGAGCAGACGCGGCGCACCTCGCCGCTGTCCACGTCGATGCCGATCATCCCCTGACGCCACTGGGTGGTCACGATCTCGCGCGTCCCCGGCCGCCAGGTCTCGTGCACGATCCACTCCTTGGCGGCGACATCGCGCTCGTAGACCAGTCGCTGCTCGCTGCCGTCGCGTTTCGCAATCCAGATGCGGCTGGTGTAGGGGCCGGCATAGCGCAGCCAGTCGGCGTCGTCGGGGTGGAACTCCGGGTGGCCGATGCTGGGCGCCTCGAAGGTGTACTCGGCATCGCCGCGCTCGGTGTCGACGATGAGCATGCGCGCGGTCTCGCCGGCATGCACCGGCACCGCCCAGTAGCGGTCGTCGGCGCTCACGGTGGTGGTCCCCATTGCCGCGCCGACGTGGCCGTCGATCTGCCGTCGTTCGTCGGCGAACGAGAACAGCTGCTCGGCACTGCCGGACTCGGTCGCCACCCGCCAGCCGCCGTCGCCGTCGGTGAAATAGACGTAGCGTCCGTCGTGGGAGGGGTGGACCGAGAACTCCGCCAGCCCGTCGTGGTCGGTCATCTGGATGAGGGCCCGGTCCTCCTGGCGCTCGACGAAGACCTCCGGGCGGCCGGTGCGGTGGGACACCAGCACCAGGTAGCGCATGGCGTCATCCATAGCTGGGAGGTAGTAGAACGGGTGGTGGTGGATCGACGGGTGATCGGTCACCTGCCGCACCCGCACGCCGCTGTCGGGATCGGTGAGCTCGCGTCCTTCGTTCGCCTGCGCCATTTCCGCTACGCTAGCGCCGCCCATGCTCGCGGTCAAATGCCCCGTCGACTGATGGCAGCGCCCGTCGTCGACTGTCAGACCCACCTGTTCCCCACGCCCTACGCGGAGCTGCTTACCCGCAACACCGGCACTCCGGTGACGCGGCGCGAGGGTGGCGCCTACGTGTCGGACTATGGCACCGCCCAGTTCAGGCTGGATGAGGAGGCCTACAGCGTCGCCCGCAAGCTGCGGGACATGGACGCCGCCGGCGTCGACGTGTCGGTGGTCAGCGTCAACATGCCAGGCCCGGAGCAGCTGGACGACGAGCTGGCCGAGGAGGCGGCGCAGGTGTGCAACGACGCCCTGGCCGAGGCGTGTGCCGCCAACCCGCACCGCATGGTGGGGCTCGCCTGTCTGCCGTGGCAGCTGCCCGAGGCAGCCCTCGCCGAGCTGGACCGTGCCCACGAGCAGCTGGGGATGCGGGGGGTGATGCTCTACTCCCACGTGGCCGGCGGCCCCGTGGACGCCGAGGCAAGCGAGCCGATCTTCGCCGAGCTGGCGCGCCGCGGGCTGCCGCTGGTGATGCACCCCTGCGTGCCCCCGTGGGCGGGAGACTTCGCCGACTACACGATGGTGCCAATGCTGGGCCTTATGGTGGACCACAGCCTGGCGACGCTGCGACTGGTGCTCAGCGGCGTGCTGGAGCGCCACCCGACGATGCGGGTGGTGCAGCCCCACTGCGGCGGCGTCCTCCCCTACCTGTGGGGTCGCATCCGCCATCAGACCGAGGTAATGAAGCGCGGCGTAGGCCGGCTCGCCAGCCCGGCTGCGGCCACCGAGCTGTACCGTCGGGTGTACCTCGACACCGCCTCGCCCTGGCCCCTGGCCCTGCGCCTGGCGTACGAGTGGGCGGGGGCAGAGCGCCTGCTGTTCAGCAGCGATCACCCGTGGGTGGAGATCCAACTGCTCCTGGACTGCCTTGCCGAGCTGCGTCTGCCGACCGATGTGCACCAGCGAATACTGGGTGGCAATGCATGCCAGTTGTTTGCGATAAGATAGCGCGATGGCGAAGGGAGACTCCTGGACTGACATCTTTCCGGCAACCTGTCTGCCGCTGAACGATGACCATTCGATAAATGAGGGCGAGCTGCGCAGCTACGTCCGCTGGCTGGCCGAATTTGACGAGATTCGGGGCCTGGTATGCAACGGCCACACCGGCGAGATCACCTCACTGCGTCCGGACGAGCGACGCCGCGTTACCGAGATAATCGCCAGCGAGGTAGGCGACAAGAAGCTGGTGGTGTCGGGGGTGTCCGCCGAGGGCACTCTGGAGGCGATCGATCAGGCGCAGGCAGCGCAGGAAGCCGGTGCCGACGGCATCCTGCTGATGCCGCCCCACATGTGGCTCCGCTTCGGCATGAAGCCGGAGACGCCGCTCGAGTTCTTCCGGCGTGTGGCCGAGTCGATCAACATCGGCATCATCATCCACCTGTATCCGGCGTCCACCAAGGCGTTCTATCCGGCCGAGACCATCCTCGAGATGGCGAAGATCCCGAACGTCAAAGCGCTCAAGACCGGCACCCGGGACATGGCGCTGTACGAGCGCGACTGCAGGATGTTCCGTGCCGAGGCTCCCGAGCTATCGCTGCTCACCTGCCACGACGAGACGCTGCTGTCATCGATGTACGTCGGTGTCGATGGTGCCTTGATCGGGTTTGCCGGCTGCATCCCGGAGCTCATCTGCGAGGCGTGGAAGGCGCTGAAGAACAACGACTTTGCGCGGACCCGGGAGCTGCAGAACGCCATCTTCCCGATGGCAGCCGCCATCTACGGCATCGGGCAGCCCTCCGGCGAGGCGCACGCCCGGATGAACGAAGCGCTGTATCAGCGCGGCATATTCAGCTCGCCGCTGATGCGCGAGCCGGTGCTGCCCTTGGACGACGACGAGAAGGCCGAGGTGCGCGCAGCGCTGGCGGCGGCCGGCGTAGAGCGCGTGCAGCTGACCGAACCGCAGCTGGCGTAACCCAGCCGCGGGGGCCGCGCGCCACTTAGCTCGCGGCTTCGCAGCTGAGGCCCGCCCCGCGCGCCTGCCGCGCCATGCGCGCGGTTTCGTAGCGGAGACCGGCCCCGCGCGCCTGCGCCCGCCTTAGTCGTCGAACAGCGTCGCACCAGGACTCAGGTGGGCGGCGGCGACGTTGCGGTCGAGCGTGAGCCCGAGGCCCGGCCCCACCGGCAACTTCAGGTAGCCGTCCACTATAAGCTGGTCGCCGTCGGCGACCAGCTCCGCCCACCAGGGGACGTCCTGGCTGTGGAACTCCATAACCGAGAAGTTCCGCATCGTCGCGCACGCGTGCGCCGCCGCCACCGTCGCGATGGGACTCGACACGTTGTGGGCCGCGCACTGCATATAGAACAGGTCGGCGAGGTGGCCGATCTTGGTGGCCTCCAACAGGCCTCCTACCTTCGGTATGTCTGGCTGCACGATGTCCACCGCCTGTGAGGTCACCATCTCCCGCAACCCCTGCTGGGTGTAGTGATTCTCGCCGGAACAGATCGGTACTGGCGACGCTTCGGCGACGCGTTTGAGCGCCTCGACATTGTCCGGCGGTGTTGGATCTTCCAACCACAGCAGCCGGAAGGGAGCTAGCTCGCGAGCCAGCGTAATCGCATCGCGCACGTTGTAGTTCCAGTGGCAGTCGAGGGCGAGGTCCACCTGTCCGCCTATCTCGTCCCGCACCGCCGCCACCAGCTCGACGATGAGGTCGACCTCGCCTG
>CAJWOB010000168.1 GCA_913043885.1 uncultured Spirochaetaceae bacterium
AAGATAAGAGGCCGAGAAGGCGGAAGAGTAGAAGCGGGAGTGAGACTAAGAGGAAGAGGAAGGGGAAGTGGAAGGGGGTGAGGAAGGGGAGTTTGAATGGAAGTTTGATGCCTTTCAGTGTGTTTTTGTTTGTTCCGATATTCAAGCTTGCTGAATTCGGTTATGTAAATTATAGTACGATCGGGCATTTGGGTTAGTGTTTTTTTTTTGGTACACTGGTACGACGTGTACGCAGACGAAGCGCCAGGTTGTACCTGCCGGTGAAGTTGGGGGTAACCGATGGCTCGCGGCGTCAGCACACTCAGATATAACTTGGCGAACAATAGAGTCGCTCGGCATTTAGGTTGAGCGGCACGTGCATTCGGTACCGGCAGATCGGGTAGACGGTATTCGACGCTGCGCCCGCGCAGTGCGGGGAGCGTTGTGCAACCCGGGTCGTCGGCTCGGAAGGGACTGAGACTCGCGACGGACTTTGCCGTAAGGGGCAGAGCTTAATGCGTCCCTACGGTTTCAGGTTCCTTGGTACGTGCCATCCGGATAGCTATAACTGGCATCCTACCCTCGCGCCACGCCGACCGGCCATGGCCGGGGAGGTCGACGGCCAGCGCCGGAACTCCCAGTCCGACGATGACGGTGTCCCAGGTGTCCTTTATGTGGGTGTAAGAGCGTCGGTTGATGTAGCGGTGGAGCGCCTTCTTGTAGTACTCGAGCGCACCGTCGATGTCATCTGCGGCCAGCCGATGGTCGGCGAGCGCCTTGGCGGTGTCGGCGTCCTCGAGGTCGACCTTGATGAGTCGCTCCAGGACGTGGAAGCTCTTCTCCGCCTCGTCCTTGCTCACATAGCTGTCGGCCAGCGTGCGCAGCGCGAACTTGTTCTCCCCATACTCGAGGATGCGCTCGCACAGATACTCGACGATGTTCCACTTGGTGTTGTCGACGAAGATGTTGACCAGAATGATCAGGTTGGAGTCGTCGACGATGCGGCGGCTCAGCGAGATGAGGCCGGAAACGTACAGAGCGACGATGCTGTTGCCGGCGTGCTCCAGGTGCGCCTCGCACACCTCGAGCATCTCGGCCTCGGCGTCGGCACCCCTGCCAGTCTCCAATAGTTGGTCCAGCTCGCGGAAGTTGTTGGCGGTGTAGGCCGACAGCGTGGCCCGGGTCCACTTCTCCTCGTTGAGCAGTTGATTCAGCTTGCCAGTCACATCTTCCGACATCACAAGGCTCCTTCGGGGCGCGCGTCGATGCGCGCCAGGTACAATTCGTGGATGTCCGGCGCGACAGTACGTAGCCTGTCGAGCACGTCCTCCACCTTCCGCGCGTCCTCTCCTGCAGCCGAGTAGTGGTCCATCAGCCAGAAGTAGCGGTTGAGGAGCCGCGGCAGTGTCTGCGCAGATGGCTCCTCAGCCTCGCCTCCGAGTCGCTTCTCCAGTTCGAAGATCGCCTGCTTGAGCCGACCGTACTCCAGTGGCCGCAGCTCGCGGCGAACGCTCAATGTGCCGCGCGCGGCGCCGTACACCGGCACCCACTCGGCAACGTGCTCGCTGATTCCGGCGTCGGCAACGTGCCCCAACAGCTGCCGGATCAGCGGCGATTCCAGATCCTCGATGCCGACCTCGTCCGGCGCGAGAAAGAACGCTTCGCGGAAGAATATTTTCGCCGTTCTGCTGTCGTTGATCAACGCGTAGCAATCGGCAAGGTCGGCGTACAGGGCGGCACTTTCCCCGGCCTCCCGTCTGGCGTGCTCGAGATATTCGAGCGCGTGCTCGAAGTCTCCCATCGCCCGGTAGCAGCGGCCAATCAGCCGGTTGACGTTTGCATCCCCGCTTCCGCTCCCGGCGCCGCCGGAGATGTTGCGGCCGCGATCGCCGGGGGCGCGGCCGGGGGTGCCGCCCCTCTCCTCGAGCAGGTAGGCGAGGGCGGTGGCATGAGCGTAGTAGCGGATGTCGTGGCGGCAGCGTTCCGGTAGGTCGGTGATGCGAGAGGCGAATTCACGAAAGGCCCCCCACTGGGTGAGCAGGTAGTCGGCTCGCGCACGCGGCCCGAGCAGCTCGGAGACCCTGCTCTGGCGCTCGGTCCAGAAGCGCGCACATTTCAGGGTGGCGGTAACGCCGGCGAACTCGACGTCCAGCTCCAGCGCCCGCTCGAGCAACTCGGTGGACTCGGTGAAGCGGCCAACGCGCACCTGGTCAAAGGCGCTGTTGACCATCTGCGCGATGTCGTCCTGCTCGAAGGTGAGCTGCCGCTCTGTCATCAGATGCCCGGATGCGTGTGCCGCCGGCGCGGATCGGAACGCCAATCTGCGCGACGCCCTCGGCGCGTCCCGCAACGGGCGCTTACGGCGCTGTTCCGCACGGGGCACCGGCGTGGTACGGGGAGCGACCACCGTACCCCCGCGCCATGCCACCGTCAACTTTGCCCGCAGGCGCGGGCGCTCGGTTGCGGTCGGGCGCAGGATGGGGTGTGCTGTGAGCGATGGCGTCCCGCTCCACCGTCGCCGACTACCTGGCAGTGGCCCCCGACGCGCGGCGGCCACTGCTGGCGCCCTCCTTACTGGCCGCCGACGCTGCGGACCAGGGTGCGGCCGCGGCCGCATGTGAGCAGGGTGGGGCGGACTGGCTGCACTTCGACGTGATGGATGGCAGCTTCGTGCCGCTGATTACCTTCGGCCAGCAGTCGGTGGCCGCCGTGGCGCGCCGCACCGGGCTTCCCCTCGACGTACACCTGATGGTCGACGCGCCGGAGCGGCATGTCGACAGCTTCATCGCCGCCGGGGCTGCGGTGGTAACCGTGCATCTCGAGGCGACCGTCCACCTGCATCGTGTGCTGCGCGCCATCCGCGCCGGCGGCGCCGCCGCCGGCGTCGCGGTGGTGCCCTCGACCCCGGCAGCGGCCCTGGACGCGGTGCTGGGTGACGTCGATCTGGTGCTGGTGATGACCGTCGACCCCGGCTATGGCGGGCAGCCCCTCATCCGCAGCTGTCTCGACAAGGTGGCGTCACTGGCAGCGACGCGCGCCCGGCTCGGCGCCAGCTTCACCATCGAGGTCGACGGCGGCATCGACGCCAGCACCGCAGCCAGCGCGGTGGCCGCCGGCGCCGAGGTCCTGGTTGCCGGTACGGCGGTGTTCGCCGGCCCGCCTGCGGAGGGCATCCGCTCCCTGCGCGCGGCCGTGCGGTAGCCGGCTGCGGCGCCGCCTTGTTGCCGCCGTGTTGCCGCCGTGTTGCCGGGCGCCACCGCCATGCCGTACAGTTTTGGCTGCACTCGGCCGAAAATGGTGTTGGGTGTTCGCACCTTGACGTGTTCCGGCACCTCGAGGTGTTACCCGTCGGCAAGCCTCGTGAGCGCCACTCTCTTCCGAAACCAAACTCCGTCGCCCCGGCAGCAACCCCGAGTCCGGCACCGCCGACGTGGTGTCGCTTGCACTCAGGCCTGGTCGCGGTGGCTCGGTGTCGCCGCACTCTTGGCAACCGGCGGCCTCGCCTACGGCGCTGAGGAATCGACGAGCGACGTTCCCGAGCCACTGATGCAGGGCCTCGAGGAGTTCGGCGCCGGCGACTTCAGCGACGCGCTGCTCTCCTTCCGAGAGATACTCCTCGATCCCCGCCTAGAGCCGCTCCAGGCAGACGCCTATTTCTGGATTGGCAAATCCTATCTGGCGTTGGAGCAGTATGACGACTCCATCCGCAACTTCGAGACCTACCTCGAACGCTTCCCGCGGCACCTGTTCGCCGAGGAAGCTCGCTACCAGCGTGGCCGACTGCTCTATCTGCAGGGCAATCCCGAGAGCAGCATCGTGTCGTTGGCGGAGTTCGTGCAGGAGTTTCCGGACTCCGATTTCGCCGCCGGCGCCTACTTCTGGATCGGCGAGGCACTGTTCCTGGTGGGCGAGCTGGACATCTCGCGCGAGATGTTCGCCGCCATAGTCGAACGCTTTCCCCGCAGCGCCAAGATCGAAGCCGCCCGCTACCGAACTTCTGTAATCGATCTGCGGCAGCGGGAAACCGAGCTGCTGCGTCTGCTCAAGTGGAGCCACGAGGAGTCACTGCGGCTCTCGGCGGACTTTCAGCGCCGAGAGGCGGACTTGGAGCAGGCCATCGCGTCGTTCCAGCGCCGCATCGTCGATCTGGAGGGAGGGGGCGACACAGCCGCCACGCTCGCTGCGCGGGATGAGCGCATCCGGGAGTTGGAGCAGCAGCTGGCCTCGGCACAGAGCGATCTGGCCAGTGCCTCGCGAGAGGCCGCCGCCGCTCGGCAGAGCGCTGCCTCCGGGGCCAGCGAGACCGCAGCCACCGATGACAGAGCGGAGCTAGAGATGACCCGCCAGCTCCTCGACCTGAAGGAGGACGCGCTGCAGATTCAGCAGGAGATCCGCGACTTCCTGGCAGAGCAGGAAGAATCGTAATGCGGGTCAATCGAGCGACGGCACGGGTGTGGACGTTGCTGGCAGTGCTATTAGCAGCGCTGCTCGCGGCGCCGAGTCTATTGGCGGTCGATTACCGCCAGGGGCTGGTGCAGCTGACCCTGCACGAGCAGTTGGGGCGTTTCACGCTCAGCGTCCGCGACGGGTCGTCCCCGTCTGGCTACCGGCCGCTGTTCTTCGATGACGATCCTCGCACCAGCGTTCTGGCCATTGCGGTCGGCAATCGTGTCTTTCGCCTCGGTGAAAGCTCGAGCTTCGAGATGACGGTCAGCGACGATGCGGATGCCCCCGGTTTCGTATGGACGTCGCAGCAGCTCGAGGTTGCCGAGAGCTTCGAGTTCATCTCCTCCGCTCCCGGCCGGCCGGTCGATGGGGTGAGGGTAACCCTCTCCATACGCAACGTGTCCGAAGAGTCTCTCGAGGTCGGAGCGCGCTACATCTTCGACACTAACCTCGGGGAAGATGGCAGCAATCATTTCTCGCTGAGTAACGGCGAGGGCGTGTCGCGGGAGCTCACCATGCGGGGCAGCTCCACCAGCAACTACTGGGCGTCCGGCCCTCAGGATGGCAGCCCGACCCTCCTGATTACCGCCAACGGTGCCGGTACCACCCGTCCGGACCGGGTCGTGTTCGCCAACTGGAAGCGGCTGAGCGATGTGTCGTGGACCTACGAGACGTCGAGCAACCGCAACTTCAACCTGCCGCCGTTCTCGATTGGCGACTCGGCCGCTTCCCACTACTACGGTCCAGGCCTGCTCGCGCGTGGCGCAACGCTGTCGATCCAGTTCGTGGTCGGCCAGTACCAGGCCGGCGGTTTCGCGGCGGCGAGCACGGTGGCGGCGACCACCGACTCCGCTGCGGTGGTGCGCCAGGCGGCCACCGCCTCTGCCACCACTACTGTCACGACCGGGTTGGCGCTCACAGCGTCGGTGGACCTGGTTACCGTGCAAGCGGTCATAGCCGAGCTCAATCGCTATCTCGAGAGCGGCACCGACCCCTCGGCGGCGGACCTGGAAGCGATTCGGACCGCCTTGAGCGGCCTCCGCGCCAAGCTGGACGCTGAGAGTCGATAGGCGGCCCGTTTGACCGACGACGTCCTGCTCCGCGCCGAGCGGTTGTTCTCGCGACGTCGCTTCGGCGAGGCTATTCGCATCCTCGAGCCGCAGGTCTATCGGTTCCGCGAGAGCTTCGACTTCTACCACCTGCTCGGCCGTTCGTGCATACGAACGGGTGACATCGCGGGCGCGTACTCTTATCTGCGGCGTGCCGAGCAGCTTCGCCCAGGCGACGCAGGTGTGCTGCAGTTGATGGCCGCCATCTATCATCGCCGTGGCGAGCGCGAGCGGGCGCTCGAGACCTATCTCGAGGTACTGGAAGCGAGCCCCGGAGATCGCTGGGCGCGCCGCGGGCTCGATCAACTCCAGCACGAGTTTCGGGACGACGCTGGCGCCGGTGGCAGGCGCGGTGGCGGACAGGTCGCCATCGACCGGCTGGCCCCCGACCTGCTGAGCTCCTCCGGCGAGACGGTGGCCGTGCTGCAGGACTACTTCGTGGAGGTAGCCCCCCTCCCCCCCTCTCCCGCAGCGCCGCCGCTGTTTCCCGCTCCTCGGTGTGGTTTATGTTTCCCAACCTCCGCGACCGCAGCCTTCGCTTTCTTCTGAGCACCCTCTGCTTTCTCCTGCGCTATATTTTTGTTGTTCTCGTCGCGCCTGTTCTCGTCATAACAGCTTTTTTCGC
>CAJWOB010000169.1 GCA_913043885.1 uncultured Spirochaetaceae bacterium
CACCGGTACCACGTGCGCCACCAACATTGACGAGTGCGCCTCCGACCCGTGCGCTCAGGGCACATGCAGGGACGGCGTCAACGGCTTCACCTGCGCCTGCAACGCCGGCTGGACGGGCACCCTCTGCAACGTCAAGATCAACTACTGCGCGGCCAACCCCTGTGTCAACGGCGGCTCGTGCACCTCGCTCGAGACGTCGTACAGGTGCACCTGCCCGCCCGGCTACACGGGCGACCGCTGCCAGACCAACATCAACGAGTGCGCCTCCTCGCCCTGCCGCAACGGCGGCACGTGCACCGACAAGCTCAACGACTTTGACTGCGCCTGCGCCGAGGGATACACGGGCAAGCGTTGCGAGGTGGACATTGACGACTGCGCCTCCGGGCCCTGCGCCAACGGCGGCACCTGCGTCGACGGCGTCGGCAGCTTCACGTGCACGTGCGCCGACGGCTTTACGGGCGCGCAGTGCCAGACCAACGTCGACGAGTGCGCCACCGACAACGGCGGTTGTGATCAGACGTGCACCGACGAGCCCGGCTCCTTCGCCTGCTCCTGCGGTGCCGGCTACACCCTCGCCACCGACATGGCCTCTTGCGACGACGTCGACGAGTGCGCCACCGGCAACGGCGGCTGCGAGCAGACCTGCGCCAACACCCCCGGCTCCTTCGCCTGCTCCTGCGGTGCCGGCTACACCCCCGCCGCCGACATGGCCGCCTGCGACGACGTCGACGAGTGCGCCACCGGCAACGGCGGCTGCGACCCTCTGACGGTGTGCACCAACACGAGCGGAAGCCGCACATGTGGCGCTTGTCCGGCGGGCTACTCCGGCACCGGCTCGACCGGCTGCAGCAACATCGACGAGTGCGCGACCGGCAACGGCGGTTGCGAGCAGATCTGTACGGATACCGCGGGCTCCTTCACCTGCTCCTGCGCCACCGGCTACACCCTCGCCGCCGACATGGCTTCCTGCAGCGACGTCGACGAGTGCGCCACCGACAACGGCGGCTGCGGCGCGGCGCCCGCACACACCTGCGTCAACAACGTCGGCGCGCCCCCGACCTGCGGTTGCGCCGCGGGCTACCAGGACAATGACGGGGACGGCACGTGCGAGGCCACCTGCGCCACTGCTGCCAGTGATCCCGGCTTCGCCTGCAGCGCGGGTCGATACTGCGACGACTCCACGGGGGCGGCCGCCTGCACCGTCGTCACGAGCTGCCTGCAGCTCTTGACGCTCGACCCGTCTACGCCCAGCGGAACCTACACCATCGATCCCGATGGTGCCGGGGCTGGAGCGCCGATCTCCGTCACCTGTGACATGACCACCGCCGGCGGCGGCTGGACGGTGGTCTCCTACGAGGACTTCCAGAGCGGCGCTGCCGGCTGGTCGGACAACCGCACGAGCACCGGATGCTTCGGTACCCGCATGCTCGGCGGCTTCGGACTCTTCGCCAGCGGCAGCGTGAGCAAGAGCTACGGCCTTCTCGGAGTGAGCCACTCCGAAGCTCGGATCGACCTGACCTATTTCAGCATCGACAGCTGGGACGGTGAGCAGGCGTTCGTCCGGTTGGACGGTGCCGACATCTACCGGCAGTCGCTGAACCAATCCACTGGAAGCAATGTGTGCGGCGGAACCTGGCTCGATCGCCCGCCCATTCCGGTGAGCGCGACGCGCGCGCACTCGGCCCCCAGCCTCCAGATCCAAGCCGGGTCGACGCTCGACCAGGCCCCGACCGACGAGTCGTGGGGCATCGACGACGTCCGCGTGATGGTGCGCTGACCTCACTCGTGTTCGCGAGAGCGGCGCCGGGCGGTCCTCCGCACGGCGCCGCTTTTCGTTTTCATCCCTGCAGTCGCGAACGGCGCCGCTACCCCGCGGCGAGCTTGGCTTCCTGGTAGAGGTCCGCGGGCATCGGCTCCTCGAGCTCCCACACGATCTGCATCGGCCTGGCTCCGGTGTGGCCCGCGTAGCGGACGGGGCCGAGGTTGACGTAGGGCATGGCGACGCCGCGGTCGTCTTTCTAGCGCTGGCGGACGAAGAGGAGGCCGGTGTTCTCGCCGTGGCCCAGGGTCAGGTAGCGGCGGCCGGTGGGAGTGCCGTCGTGGCAGGTGCTCTGGCTCTCCCAGTGGAAGCGGCGTTCGCTGAGGGGGTAGTCCCGGTACATGGTGGTGGCGGTGAAGCCCTGTTCGCTCTTCTCCAAGGTGACGAAGAAGAGGTCCGTGCGGTGCTCGGGGATGGCGTAGACGCCGGTCTGGATCGTCTTGACGCCACCGGTCTTCGTGCGCTGGTCGAAGGCGGCCAGGACTTCGAAGCGGGTGTAGGTGGCGTGGACGCGGAGTGGTCCGTGGGTTCCCGCAACGGTGGCGCGGCGGGTGCGGTCGGCCAGGACGTCGAGGAGTTGCCGGAGCTCGGTGCGGAGCCAGTCGTGGGTCCAGAGGCGGTCCCAAGTGGACTGCATATCGCCGAAGCGGCCCGCCCGTCCGCGGAGGAGCACGAAGAGCAAGCGCTGGTAGACGTCGGTATCGTCGGCTCGGAGCTCCGGCCGGGCGAGGAGGTCCTGCAATGCGTCCAGGCGCTCGAAGTCGTCGAGGTGGAGGATGCGGTCGAAGGCGCGCTCGATGACCTCGTCTGCTTTCGTCGCCGTGTGGGTCTCGAAGCCGGCTTGGCGGCGGAGGCTGCTGAAGGAGCCGCGGGTGTCGTAGACGTCCTCGAGGTCGTAGCCGCCCTCGTGGAGGAAGCGCTGAAGGCTGGTCTCGGGGCCGAGCGCGCGGAGGTCCTCGACCAGGTGGCTTCGGCCGTGCCCTATCGCTTGCCGGATGTTCTCCAGCACGGTCTCGGTGGCCATGCGGTCGAGCTGGATGGAGCAGCCGCTGGGCAGTCGAGGGAACCCCTCGTCGATGTCCCGCTGGATCGACTTCCGGGTCCCGCCGAGGAGCGCTCGGAAACGGATGTCGAAGCGGAACTTCCGATGGGCACCGCCGATGAAGTCCAGCACGGTGCAGCAAGCCTTGTCCCGGGCGCGGCGGAGGCCTCGACCGAGCTGCTGCAGGAAGACCGTGGCGCTCTCGGTGGGCCGTAGGAAGAGGAGCGTGTCCACGTTGGGCAGGTCGACGCCCTCGTTGAAGAGGTCGACGCGGAAGAGGATGTTCAGGTCGCCGGCGGCCAAACGCTGGAGGGCGCCGGCGCGATCGGCGCGAGAAGTGTTGGTGCTCACCGCCTCCGCGGGGATGCCGTGCGCGTTGAACTGCTGGGCCATGAACTCCGCGTGCGCGATGTCGACGCAGAAGCCGAGGGCGCGCATCCGATGCACGTCGGTGACCTTGGCTGCCGTCTCCTGGAGGATGCGCTTCGCGAAGAGGTGGTCGGCCGTGTAGATGTTGCTGAGGTCGCGCGTCTTGTAGCGTCCGCCGCTCCAGAGCCGTTCGGCGCTGAGGTCGGGGGCCCCGCCGACACCGAAGTACTGGAAGGGGCTGAGGAGGTCCTGGTCCAGCGCCTTCCAGAGGCGGAGCTCGTAGGCGACGCGGTCGTCGAAGTGGTGGAGGACCGATCTGCCGTCCGCTCGTTCCGGGGTGGCGGTCAGACCCAGGAGGACCTTGGGCCGGAAGTGCTCCAGTAGGCGCTCGTAGGTGCCGGCGGCGGCGTGGTGGAACTCGTCGACGATGAGCACGTCGAAGTGGTCGGGCCGAAGGGTCTCGAGGCGCTCCTCACCCAGCGACTGCACCGAGGCGAAGACCCGCTCGTACTCCATCGGAGTGTCGCCGCTGTGGAGGCGCTCGAAGCTGGGGTCTTTGCAGACCACCTGAAAGGTGCTGAGGCTCTGGTCCAGGATCTCGCGCCGGTGGGCGACGAAGAGCATCCGCGGGTGGGTCTCCCGCAAGCGCGCATAGTCCAGGGCGGCCACGATGGTCTTGCCGGTGCCCGTGGCGGCGACGACCAGGTTGCGATGGTGGCCGCGGCTGCGCTCCGTGGCGAGGGCGGCGAGGATCTCGCGCTGGTGCGGACGCGGCTCCACGTCCAGCTTCAGGAAGGGCGCGAGCTGCTGGTGCCGCGTGCGCTTCACCGCCTGCGTGAACTGGGCGGGGTCGTAGGGCGCGAAGGTCTGGTCGGACCAGTATTGCTCGAAGGTCGCCGCGAACTTCTCGAGGATGGCGGGGTTGTCGACCTGGGAGACGCGCACGTTCCACTCCACGCCGTCGAGCATGGCGGCGTGGGAGAGGTTCGAGGAGCCGATGAGCGCGGTCGAGAATCCGGAGGCCCGATGGAACTGCCAGGCCTTGGCGTGCAGCCGCGTGCGCTCGGTGTCGTAGCTGACCTTCACCTCGGCGCCCATGGCCTGGAGCTCGTCGAGGGCCCGGCGTTCGGTGGCGCTCATGTAGGCGGTCGTGAGCACCCGCAGCGGGCTCGGCGCGCCGGGCTCTCGGCGCAGCGCTACCGATCCTTGGCATTATCTTTATCGCTTATAGCTTTCTCGGGCCGTACATGCCCGAGTTCCTACGCCACCGGGGCATTCCGCTCGATTATATCGTCAACGATCAATATCTCTCGACTACTGGAATTTTTGGAGTGCCCCTCGGTGTCTCGACCGATTTCGTTTTTCTCTTTGTTCTGTTCGGCGCGCTCCTGGAGCGAGCCGGCGCGGGTAAATATTTCATCGATGTCGCCTTTTCCGGATTGGGGTGGATGCGCGGCGGCCCTGCCAAGGCGGCAGTTGTCGCCTCTGGTATGACCGGAATGGTATCCGGCTCGTCGATCGCCAACACTGTGACTACAGGGACCTTTACCATCCCGTTAATGAAGAAGGTCGGCTTGCCATCGCATAAAGCTGCCGCTGTTGAAGTTGCGGCCTCAACTAATGGCCAACTGATGCCACCGATTATGGGAGCGGCCGCCTTCATCATGGCTGAAATAATAGGCATTCCCTATCTAGACGTGGTGCGCGCAGCCCTCATACCGGCCCTGATTTCCTATATAACACTGTTTTACGTCGTTCATCTCGAGGCGCGTAAGCTCGATATCAAGCGTATCCCGCGCTCGGAGTTGCCGAGACTTTCCAAAACCTTTCTGCGTGGGATCCACTATCTCGTGCCGATTTTCGTGTTGATAATTTATCTTGTAGTCATGCGCCGCTCGGCGATCACTTCAGCGCTCTTTGCCATTGAGGCGCTTGCCGTCATCATGCTAGTTCAGCGTCCGATCATCGCTTGGCTTGCCTGGTGGCGAGCTGACCACACTCCCACCTCCGGCGAGACTCTTGGCCTCGCGCTCCGTGTTTCCTTTGTCGACGGCGCTAGGGACATTGTCTTTGGGCTGATCGGCGGCGCGCGCAACATGATCGCGGTCGGTGTAGCCACTGCGAGTGCCGGCATCATAGTCGGCGTGGTTACCAGTACCGGTTTGGTCGGTCGTTTTGTCACGCTGATCGATACCATCTCAATGGGCAATGTCTATCTCATGCTTATCCTTACTGCTATCACCAGTATAATTCTTGGTATGGGTCTGCCGACGACGGCGAATTATATCGTGATGGCAACTCTGACCGCTCCAGTCATAGTCGCACTAGGCGGCGATGCAGGGCTCATCTTTCCGATCATCGCGGCTCATCTTTTCGTATTCTATTTTGGCATTTTGGCGGATGATACGCCGCCAGTGGGATTGGCAGCTTACGCGGCTGCGGCGATCGGGCGCGCTGATCCAATCCGCACTGGCGTGCAGGGCTTCACCTATGATCTCCGTACCGCGATCTTGCCGTTCATCTTCCTCTTTAACACTGAGCTATTGATGATAGACAGCATGGCAGGTGATGGCGAAATTCTCTGGATTGACGATCCGCTGCGCTTAATTTGGATATTTGTAGTGTCGCTCCTGGCAATGTTTTCTTTTGCTGCTGCCATTCAGGGATTTTTCGCCGAGCGCTGCAGTATTATCGAACGCTCGGTGCTGCTTGGACTCTGTATCTTGCTGTTCCGTCTGCTTGGTTGCTTGTGGCGTCTGCTGCTGACATATGGTCGCTGCAGTCGGCCATGGGCTTGCTTTGTCGAACTCATTCGCTGCAGTCGGCCATGGGCTTGCTTTGTCGAACTCATTCGGCGCTTTCCGTTTTCAGCTGCTCAGGTTTCGAGCCCCTGGCGACCTTATTTCCCGTCCTTGTGGCAGGGTTTG
>CAJWOB010000170.1 GCA_913043885.1 uncultured Spirochaetaceae bacterium
ATCCGCATAAGAGCGCGCCGGTGCCGGGTTCGTTTGGCCAATGTAGCCTGAATACCCCCCAGATCGGGCAGGGCGGTGCGTCCGCATTGTTCAGCCGCTTCGACCAGATGCGCGTGCAGCCGATCAAGGTTCAACTTGTCGACGACAGCGCGGCGGGCGCCGATCGCGACCGGGTGGCCGCGACCGTACTGCTGTCTCCCAACTTTGCCCCGGCCGACGAACGGGCGAACCTCATCCTGCGGCCTTTCGGCCGTCTGATCCTGTGGATAGTCGAAGGCAGGTACCGCGAGTGGGAGCCCGAGAATGAGATGCAGCGCCGCTACTGGACCACCCGCCAGCGCAGCAACGCACTGGTGCCGATGATGGAGACGGTGCGCCTCGGCAACCAAACACCGGTAGAGGAGGTGTCGACACCCATGCTGATGGTCTACACCAAGAACGATACGGTTATCTCGATTCCGGCAGCGCTGGCGCTGTACGAGCGCTGGGGCGGGAGTCCCAAGCGCCTGGTCGACCTGCCAGATGCACCCGGCCACGCGCTGGCCGGCTACATCCTCTCCCCCCATACCACGGAGCCGCTGGCGAGGGAGATCGTCGATTTCGCTGCACGCCTCGACCCGGCCGACACGGGCGCCGACGGATAGGTGGCGCCATGGCATTCGACCTTTTGATTCGCGGCGGTACGGTCGTCGATGGCACCGCCGGCGCCGAGCCGGTGCAGGCGGACGTGGGCATCGACGGCGACCGCATCGTCGCCATCGGTGCGCTCCACGACCCGCGGGGAAGCGCTGCCGAGGCGCGGCGCGTCATCGACGCCACCGGCCGCATCGTCAGCCCGGGCTTCATCGACGTGCACGTCCACGGCGAGGCGGCGCTGCTCGACGGTGGCGATCGCTACGCGGAGGTGGCCCAGGGGATAACCACCCAGCTGCTGGCGCCCGACGGCTTCGGCTGGGCGCGCCTGGACGACGCTCGTAGCCGCGAGCTGTGGGAGTACACCCTGTTCGCCTACGGCGAGGTGGACGTCCGCCCGCCGTGGGCGTCGATCGAGGAGTACCTGTCGCTGTTCGAGCGCACTACTCCCTGCAACGTGGTGGCGCAGGTGCCCCACTGCGCGGTGCGGGTCGAGGCAATGGGCTGGGAGGCGCGACCGGCCAGCGACGACGAGATCGCCGCCATGGAGCGCATTACCCATGCGTGGATGGAGGCGGGCGCTCGGGCGCTCAATCTGGGCCTCGACTATCAACCCAGCGCCAACGCCGACATGCGCGAGCTGGTGGCGCTGTGTCGGGTGGCGGCCAGCTACGGCGGTATCTATGCTGCGCACCAGCGCTATCAGTTGCTCGGTCGCGCGGGAGCGTGGGACGAGACCATCGATCTGTCGCTGGCCGCGGAAATCCCGGTGCACGTTAGCCACGAACGGGTGATGTCGGAGTCGGTGGCCGCACTGGAGCGGGTAGAACGCGAGAAGATCGACCTTACCTTCGAGTCGTACCTGTACGCCGCCGGCATGACCCACCTGACCATGATGCTGCCAATGGACCTACAGGAGGGGGCACCCGAGCAGGTGCTGCAGCGGCTGCGCGAGCCGCAGGTTCGGGAGCGGGCGGTGGCACACCTGGCCGATGTGCTCGGCGACGGCCGCCAGATCTGTGGCTTCACTCGCTCCGGGCGCCACGTCGGTCAGACGCTGGCCGCCATAGCCGGCGAGCAGGGGAGGGGAGTGGCGGAGGCGGCCTACGATCTCCTGATCGAGGAGGAGGGCCTGCAGGCGTTCGTCATGCCCTGGGGGCTCTCCGAAGAGGAGGTGGAGGCCACGCTGGCGGCCACCTGTCAGCACCCGCGGATGATGGTGGCCAGCGACGGCATCTACAACGTCCCGTACCCCCATCCGCGCGGGACCGGCTGCTTCGCCCGGGTGCTTGGCGAGATGGTACGGGAGCGTGGGCTGCTGTCGCTGAGCGACGCTATCTACAAGATGAGCGGCTTCCCCGCAGAGCGCTTCGGTCTCCGCGGCCGTGGCCGCATCGCCGAGGGCCACGGCGCCGATCTGGTGGTGTTCGACCCCGCTACTGTTGCCGCCGGATCCACCTTCGCCGACCCGAAGCTGCCGCCGTCGGGCATCGGCGACGTGGTGGTGAACGGAACGCCGGTTATCGCCGACGGGGCTCCCACCGGCACCATGCCCGGCGGGGTGGTGCGGCGCTAGCGGTCAGGTCAGCGAGGCGTCGTAGATCGACTGAATCGAGGCGTCGAGTGTGGCGTCGAACTCCTCCGGCGACAGCGACTCGGCGAGGCCCTCGGTAAGCGCTCGCGAGAAGCTGGCGACGACGCCGGCGTTGGCGGTCAGCCGGCGGTTGGCCTCCTCCCGTGAGTAGCCGCCCGAGAGCGCCACCACCCGCACCACCGCCGGATGCTCGATGCATGGGGCGTACAGATTGGGCTGTTCCGGCAGGGTCAGCTTGAATAGCAGCTGTGCGCCCGCCGACAGCGAGTCCAGATGGCCGAGCAGCTGGTCGCGGAGCAGATCCTCCGCCGCAGCCTTGTCCGGCGCATTGATGTCCACCTCGGGCTCGACGATTGGGACGAGTCCGGCTGCGACGATGCGCTCGGCAAGCTCGAACTGCTGATCGACGATAGCGCCGATCGCGCTGGGGTTGGCTGACTTGATGACCGAGCGCATCTTGGTGCCGAACACGCCGCGCTCCACGGCCTTCGCCAGCAGCGCGTCGAGATCCGGCATCGGCTTCATGCGCTGCACGCCATCGGCCTCGTCGGCCAACCCCTTGTCCACCTTCAGAAAGGGCACCACCTGCTTCACATCCCACAGGTAGCCGGCGCTGCCGCGGCCCTCGATGTCGCGATCGAGGGTGTTCTCGAACAGGATCGCACCGAGGATGCGGTCACCGCCAAATGCGCCGCTGGTAACGATGCGGGTGCGCATGGCTTGCACCAGCCGATACATCTCCTCCTCGGAGGAGTACCGCCCTTCATCTACGCCGTATAGCGCCAGCGCCTTGGGCGTGCTGCCGCCGCTCTGATCGAGTGCGGCGATGAAGCCAGGGTGCTCGCTCATCTTTGCGAGCTGTTGTGCACGATCTGCCAAGTCGATTCTCTTCTGTGGGGCGCGGTACGCGTCGCTGCCCCGGCATCACGGCCGTGCGCGCAGGCCAGGGGCCGTAGCGGCCCCGGGACGCCCACCGACGAGTGTACCCCAATAGTGCTCAGCTTAGAAACAAATCGATGAAGCGATCGGTGTCGAAGTGGTCCTCGAACAGCTGCTCGATCGCCGCCACCTTCCCGGTGTCGAACGTCTGCAGCTTGGTGCTGCGGTAGAGGCCGAACAACCGCTCCTCGGTCGAGGCGGAGTCGTCCTGCACATATACCGCCGGCACCCCCGATGCCACGATCTCCTCGTGCGTCGATGCATCGATCTTCTCGGTTTCGCCACAGGTGAGGACCAGCCCACCGACGCCACCCTGATCGGCGGTCTCACCGTGATACTCCAGGAGCTTGCGAATGCGTGGCGTGGAGCTCGCGCTGATGATCAGTAGATCGCGTGGACTCACGTAGGGGCTGAGCTTCAGGAACTCGATGGGCAGCGAGATGGTACGCACCGACCCGCAGGGGCGTAGCCACGCCAACCCCTCCGGGTCGCCGACCGGTTGTGCATCCGTCAGCGTGTCCAGCACCACTCGCATCGACGGATGGGTGAGGTCCTCGATCGCCGGCAGATAGCCAAACACGTGCAGCTCTTGGCCGGCCGCCTCCGCGTAGCGGGCGTTGAGAAACTGCGGCGTGATGTAGTGGCGCACCTGGTCCATCTTGCCGGGCGCCACTTTGTTGACGATGAGGCCGAGGACGTTGCAGCCGTGATACAGGAAGTAGGTGAGGTCGACATCGATCATGTCGATGGCCCGGCCGATGCCTCCGCCGGAAACGAAGATGGTGTCGGCGCCAAGCAGCTTGCCAACGGCGGCATTCGAGAGGCCCACCACGCTGCCGACACCCGGGTGTCCCGAGCCCTCGGCGATGATGAGGCGCTTGTCGGTCAGCCGCTCCACCGACGCGAGGATCTCGCGCTGCAGCTCGGCGGTTACCCGCTCCGGATCGGCGTGATCCAGATAGTCGCGGGTAAACGTCTGGCCAAATCGAACCGGTGACAGGTGCGCTACCGGCAGCTCCGGGATGCCGGAGAATACCTGCAGCAGCTGCACGTCCTTGTCGATGCTCACATCGTCAGCGAGGCTGACCAGGTGCTGGCCGACCGGCTTCAGGTAACCGATCTCCGCTGGATCCAGGTGCTTGCGTAACTGGGAGATGATGCCGAGGCTGGTGGTGGTCTTGCCGGCGTGCTGCCAGAAACCTGTCAGGTAGATGATCTTCGGGCGTCGGTCGCTCATGGTCGGGCTCCTGGGCGCGGGCGCCGTGGCAAGCGAGCCGTCGTGGTCGTGGTGGCGGCCGCGGTCGCGTTGCTGGCGGCCGCGATGGGCGGCGCGCGGGAGCGGCCAGGGCGGTTAGCGCCGCCTGAGACGCCAGAAGCCCGCATGGAGGCCCCGCTGCCGGCCGGGGCGCCGCCGGCGACGCTCGATGCCCGCATCGATGTCGGTGAGTACACCACCCGCTACGACTTCCCCCGTCTCGACCTACACCTGAGCCGAAGCGACAGCCATCTCCACGCGGCGGTGCGCGCCCATACCGCCGGCTGGGTGGCGGTTGGTGTGGGCTCGTACCTGATGGATGGGGCGCGCATCATGTTCGGCTACGTGGACGCCGGCACCCCCGTGTTCGTCGAGCAGGTCGGCGTGGACCACGAGCATATCGATACCGACGACCCGCTGCAGGCCGAGGCGGCGCTGTCGGAGCAGCGCGACCCGCGCGGGCGTGCCCAGACGCTGCTCGAGGTGCCGATCCCCTGGAGCGCGGTGGCGCCGCTGGTACGGAACGCCAGCCGGTTGCCGCTGATCGTCGCGTACGGCACCGACGACTCGGTTACACAGATCCACCGCTTCAATCGCTCCGTGCTGGCGTTGCTGAGATCCGGCGACCGCGCGCGGTAGTGCGGGCCGCACTCTCAGGCGAACAGTGCGGCGATGGTGTCGGCGTGCTTCTCGGCGATCACGTGGCGGCGCATCTTCTGGGTATGGGTGAGCTCGTGGCCCGGTTCGAACGTGGTGCCGATGAGCGCGATCTTGGCGATGCGTTCGAACGCCTTGAAGCCGTTGCGGGCGCTGATGCGCTCGTTTACCTCGCCGCGGATGAGGTCGACTACCGGCGCCATCGCCGCCAGATCGGCCAGCGATGCGCCGTCGTGGCCCTGTTCCTTGGCCCAGGCTGCCACCGCCTCTGCGTTCGGCACCACCAGCGCGCCGAGAAAGCGCTGATCCTGGCCGATGATCATCGCTTGATCGATGTACTCCGACTGCCGAAGCAGGTCTTCCATTGGCTCGGGCTCGATATTCTCGCCACCCAACAGCACTACGGTGTCCTTGGCCCGACCGGTGATCTTGATCTCGCCGTCGGCGGTGAGGGTGGCGATGTCGCCGGTGTTCAACCAGCCGTCGCTGGACAGGATGGCGTCGGTCTCCTCCTGGCGCTTGTAGTAGCCGCGCATGACCTGCGGCCCGCGCACCAGTAGCACCCCGCGCTCGCCGGTACGGACCCGGTCGCCGTGGTCGTCTACCACCTTTACCTCGGTGCCCGGCATCGGCGGTCCGACGGTGGCGGTAACCGGCTTGCGCTGCTTGCGCACCGATACCAGTGGTGCGCATTCGGTCAGTCCGTAGCCCTCCAGCACCAGGATTCCGGCGGCGGCGAAGAAGTCGTCGACGTAGCCGGGTAGGGCGCCGGCCCCGGAGACGGCGGCCTTGAACCGCTTGCCGAGGCGCGCCTTGATCTTACTGAACACCAGCACGCTGCCGAGCAGGTTGGGGATGAACAACAGTAGCGTTGGCACGAAGGCCAGCAGCGCATCGTGCAGCGCCCGCTCGAGCGCTTCGAGCGGCCGCAAAGATTGGAACAACCAGAGTGGTAAGTAGGCACTGTGCTCGGCTTGGTCCGCTGCCGCTAGGAATCCATGCCCCGGACTCCATATATCCACATCGATTGGTTGGCCAGTTCGGGCATAAAATTTCCGGACGAGCAGAAGCAATTT
>CAJWOB010000171.1 GCA_913043885.1 uncultured Spirochaetaceae bacterium
CTCGAAAGTAGACCACCTGCACCGTCTCGCCGGGCTTGTTGTCCTCCAACGAGCTGAACAGGTCAGCGATATTGCTCACGGGGACGCCATCCACCTCGACGATGATATCGCCGCCGATGCGAAACACCGATCGCCCCAGCCGCACCGCGCGGCTACCGCCACGCAGGCCGGCGGCGTCGGCGTTGCCGCCGCGGATCGCCTCCGACACCAGCAGCCCCGACGCCACCGGCGCCGATAGGTCGCGGGCCAGACGCGGGGTCAGCTGCACGGGACGCACATCGATCCAGCCGCGGCGAACCTCACCGGTGGTCAGTAGCTCCGGCAGCACCCGCCGCGCGGTATCGATAGGAACGGCGAAGCCGATTCCCACCGAGCCGCCCGACGGAGAGATGATCGTGGTATTGATGCCGATCATCTCCCCGCGCGAGTTCAGTAGCGGGCCGCCCGAGTTGCCGGGATTGATGGACGCGTCGGTCTGAATCATCTCCTGAATGATGCCGCCGCTGTCGGTGCTGACCGGCCGCCCCAGTCCGGATACCACCCCGGTGGTCAGAGTGCGGGACAGGCCGAAGGGGTTGCCGATGGCCAGCACCTTCTGACCCACCAGAAGCTCCTGCGAGCTGCCGAGCGGCACCGTCGTGAGCTGCCGTCCTTCCGGATCGATCTTGATGACCGCCAGATCGTTCTCAGGATCGACCCCGACCAGCGTGCCAGCCAGCTCCTCGCCGTTTGCCAGCGTAACGGTCAGCTCGCGGGCATCCTTGATGACGTGGTAATTGGTGAGCACGTGACCGTCGTGGTCGATGATGGTGCCAGACCCGGTACCGGCGCGCGGCACGGCGTCGAGAAACCAGCTGTAGTCGATGGTAACGGCGGTGATGTTGACGACAGCGGGATTGAATCGCTGATAGATGGCGATGTTGTTGGCCTCGTCGTCGAACGGCGCGCCATCGGAGGCAGCGGGCAGAAACTGGGCCGAAGTCGCTCGTGGTGTGGTCGCAGCAACTGGTGGGCGCCCTTCCATCGTCAGGCCCGAGTCGTGGTCGGTGTCTGCGCCGGGCCGTAGCGAGTTAGCTGCGGCGATTCTCCAGCCGACGACAGCGCCCACCGCCAGCGAACCGACGGTAGCCACCGCAGCCACGGCAACCATCTGTCGCCTGCTGAACAGCCGCATAACCGATCACAAGATACTGGCAGCCGCGTCCCGGTTCCACGCGCTCAGCTGCGCAACCAGAACAGGTCGGCGTCGCCGTAGCGGCGGAACTGAATGGCCTCGGCAACGTGGGCGGTCCCGATGCGGGCGGAGCCGGCGAGGTCGGCGATGGTGCGGGCGACACGCGCCACGGAGTGCAGCGCCCGCGAGCTGAGCTCGGCCACGTGCTGCGACCGCTCTATCTCGCGGCGGCACGGCTCGTCCAGGACGCAGTGTGACTGCGTCGCGTGCGCAGGCAGACGACCGTTCCGTCCCCAGGGGGCGTCACGGTAACGCGCTCGCTGGGTGGCAATGGCACGGGCGACCAGCGTCGCCATCTCCTCATCGTCGGCTGCGGCGGCTTCGCTTGGTAGCGGCGCCAGCAGCTGGGCGGCCGGCACCGCCTGCAACGGCACACGCACGTCGATGCGGTCCAGCAGCGCCCCACCGAGCCGTTTCCAGTAGCGCTTGATGTCGTTGTCAGAGCACGCGCACGCCACCGTCTGCCGACCGAGCGCGCCGCACGGGCAGGGGTTGGCAGTCGCCCCCAGCTGGAACCGCGCCGGGAACGACGCAGAGCGGCCGGCACGAGTGACGTGGACCGCACCGGTCTCCAGCGGCTCCTGCAGACCCTGCAGGGCGTTCCGAGGGAACTCAGGCACCTCGTCCAGCAGCAGTGCACCCTCGTGCGCCAGTGACACCTCACCTGGAGAGAGAGCGGGGCTGCCGCCCAGCAGCCCCTCCGGCGACGCGGAGTGGTGGGGCTCCCGGAACGGTGGCCAGCGCGCCAGCCCGGTCGCGGGCTCCAGAGCCCCGGCCAGCGACTGGATCTGGGTCGCTTCCACCGACTGCGGGTAGGTGAGGGCGGGAAGGAGGCCGACCAGGCGCCTCGCCGCCATCGTCTTGCCAGTCCCCGGCGGGCCGAACAGCAGCAGGTGGTGGCCGCCCGCGGCGGCGATCAACAGCGCCCGCTTGAGGATGGCGTGGCCACGAATGTCGGAGACGGAGCCGAGCTGCTGCCGCCAGGGCGAAGGTCCGCCTGGCGATGGCGCACCGCGCGCCGGCTCCCCGGGCGGTGGCGCGCCGACGGTGGCTGCGCCTGAACCCGGTGTGCGCGCAGCCACGGGGGCGGTCGACAGGTCACCGATCCGGCCGACCTGGCGTGCCGCCTCGGCCAGCGACGCCACCCCAACCACGGCATCGCCGCCGACCGCCGCCGCTTCGGCCAGATTGGGCGACGGCACCAGGAACGCGCCGACACCGCGGCGCCAGGCAGCGAGCACCGCCGCCATGGCGCCCCGTACCGGCTGTACCGCCCCGCCGAGGGTCAGCTCACCGCACACCAGCGTGGGCGCCAGCAGGCGCGCCACCTGCTCGCTGGCGATCAGCACCGCCAGCGCCAGTGCCAGGTCGTAGGCGGCCCCCACCTTGCGCAGGCCGACCGGTGACAGGTTGATCAGCACCCGGTCGCGGGGGAACTCGAAGCCGCTGTTGCGAATGGCCGCCCGCACGCGCTCGCGCGACTCACGCACCGAGTCGTCGGGCAAGCCGACGATGTCGACGCCGGGGATGCCACGCCGGAGGTCCACCTCCACCGTTACCAGCTCGCCAACCATGCCCACCGGGGCATACCCGAAGATCACCGCCTCCACCAAGAAGCCTCATGGAGACTACGGGCCCGGCGTCAGCGCTGCTTTGGTCGGTTTGCGCTAGGGGCCGACTTCGGCGATGGCCGCCTGCACCAGCTCGTGACAGCGCTCGTTGTCCTCGTCGCCGGCATGGCCGCGGACCCAGTGAAAGCTCACCTGCACCTGCTGCGGCAGATCCACCAGCAGCCGCCACAGGTCGGCGTTCTTCACCGGCTGTTTGCCGGCCGTCTGCCAGCCGTTGCGGACCCAGCGCTGCAGCCACGAGTTGAGACCCTGCTCCACGTAGCGGGAGTCGGTGTACAGCTCGGCGGGACCCGAGCGCAGATGAGGGTCGTCCGCCAGGTGCTCGAGGGCACGGATAACGGCGGTCAGCTCCATGCGGTTGTTGGTGGTCCGCTGCTCGCCCCCCCACCCTTCTCTTCGCTGGCCATCCGGCGGTCGCAGCGAGAACGCCCAACCGCCCACGCCGGGATTGCCGAGGCAGCCGCCGTCGGTGTGGATGATGGTAGCGTCTGACGTAGAGGACACGTTGACAGCGTCTATGAGGCGTCGTTAGGTTGCGTCCGCCAAGCGGCGGTGTAGCTCAGTCGGTAGAGCAGGCGGCTCATATCCGCCGAGTCAGGGGTTCGAGTCCCTTCACCGCTACCAACGAACGAGAGTTAGCGGGGAGCTCGAACCGGCACTCGCTCCCCACCACGCCTGCCGGACCTTGTATTCGCGTGGCGCTGCGGTCAAGTGGGCGCCTGGCCGCGTCATGACAGTCTCGACACTGCCCGTTAACCGACCTTAACCTAGCAGGTGATGGGCACCGCGTTCACCGTGCTGCGATGGGTACACGTCCTGGCCGGTGCCGCGTGGTTTGGCGAGGTGGTGGTGGTCACCCTGGTGAGCAAGAGCGCACACGAGAGCCAGATCGCATTTCTCGCCCGGGTGTTCCCGTCGATCTTCCGCTTGGCGTCCTGGCTAGCAGCTGCGTCGGTTCTGGCGGGCATTGTAGTCCTGGTGCTCAAGTTCCACGGGCATTGGGCGGCACTGTGGAGCACGGAGGGTGGTGTCGTGACTCTGATTGGGGCCGGCCTGGGGATCGCGCTGGCGTTGTTTCACTTCATCGCGGAGCCGCGCCTGGACGGCATGATCTGCGCCGCCGAAGAGAGCGGCGACATCGCGCTGACCGGCAAGATCATGCGCACACTGCGGTTGGTGCCGCGGGTGGGGCTCGGCGTGCCTACGGTGCCTGTCGTTGCGATGATGATCGGCGCTCAAGGCGTCTGAACAACGGAAATCTAGCAGGGGCAGGATTCGAACCTGCGACCTCCGGGTTATGAGCCCGACGAGCTGCCAACTGCTCTACCCTGCGTCGTGGTCCCGGGGTGGGACGCTGACAAAACGGTACCGCTCCCTGACGGCCGGGTCAACCGAATAAATGCGCACCACGTCGCCTCGGTCCACACCGCGACGGTTGCCCAGCAGACCTGGTCAATCCTTCTTTGGTGATCTGCTCTAGTACTTCTTGGCGTCCGCCAGCTTGCGCTGTTTCTTCTGGCGCTTGCGAACCAACGCCTTGTTCTTCTTGTTCTTGATAGAGGACGGCTTCTCGAAGTACTCGCGGCGCTTCCACTCGCGCACGATGCCTTCCTTCTCGACCATGCGCTTGAAGCGTTTCAGCGCCTTCTCGAGCAGCTCATCCTCACCAACGACCACGTAAGCGATAACAGGCCTCCAGAATTTGCAGCATAGCGGCCGCGTGCCCACTTGTCACGCCTCGCTTCCCTATTGGGGGCTCCGCAGCAGTGGCGTGGCCACCAACCGCATCGGATCGACCGGTACCGCTGCCACCCGCACCTCCCAGTGGAGATGCGAGCCGGTGGCAAGGCCGGTGCGGCCGACCGTGCCGATCTCGGCACCGGCGGCGACGCGGTCGCCAACCGTCACCTCCATGGCGTGGAGGTGGTAGTAGAGACTGAACACGCCAGGCAGGTGCTCGATCACCACCGTGTTGCCGGTAACGATGCGGAGCTCCGCCATCGCCACCCGGCCCGCGCCGGCCGCCCGCACGCTCACCCCCTGGACGGCTGCCAGATCCACACCGTGGTGGATGGACAGCGCCTCGCTGCCGTCGGCGTACAGGTAACGACGCCGATCGCCGTAGGCGGAGGTACTGCGGAGCTCGGTAAGCGGCAATCGAAGTCGCCCGTGGTGGAACAGCGCCTGCGCATCGAACTGCTGGAGCAGGGCCAGCAGCTCTCGCGCCTGCTGCGCCTTGCGTGGTTCCGGCGACCTCCTCAGATCGGTCAGCGACGCGTCGAGGGGGATGTCCAGCTCGGCAAAGGCGCGCTCGGTTATCCGCAACGGCAGGCGCAGCGGCGGGACCCCAGGCGTCGGGCTGGCAAGGATCGCGTACTCGCCAGGCGGCAGTGTCGAGGGCACGCCGGCCATGGCCACCCACGACGTCGGCGCGGTGCGGAAGAAGCGCACGCCACGGACGTGCGGCTCGCCGTCACCGCCCACTAGTGTCAGCTCCGCAGCGGCGACTTCGGCGCCGCCCTCGGCCACTACCCGCAGCACATCTCCGGGGGCCACGCCTGCGGGCGCACGCCACGCCGTGTCGGCAGCGCCCAACACCGGACTTGCCAGCGGCGACGACGCCAGAGCCAACAGCGCCAGGCGCCACCGCCTGCCCCGCACGATCGCTAGTTCTCGCCGGCAGGCGCCAGGTCTAGCACGGTCAGCTGCAACTGGTCCTGGTCCTGAAAGGTAGACTTGCTGAGCCGGAAGACGACATCTACCTCGCCGCCGGCTTCGATACCGTCGATCTTGTCGGCGGCATTCCAGTAGAGCGCCGGCCAGCGGAATCTGCCGGTGTCGAGCACCAGCTTGACGTGCCCCGGCTCGGCCTTCCCTACCAGCTCGACGTTCGCCACCGGTAGACGACGGCTGATGAAGACCAACTGGGGGTTACCAACACCGTAGGGGGCGAACAGCTGTGCGGCGCTCCACAACTCCGGCGCGAGGAACTCCGCCGGGATCTCCGCATCCACCTCCCTTGCCCGATCCTCCAGGGGGGTGGGTTCGGGAAGCTCGCCAGCCAGCATCGCCATGCGCCCCTCCAGTGCCTCGAGGCGATCTGCTGGCAGGGAGAAGCCGGCGGCAGCCGCGTGCCCGCCGTGCTTGGTGAGCAGATCGCCGCAGCTGGCCAGGAACTCGACCGCAGAGATGGCACCGCGCGTGCGCATCGACCCGGTGGCGTTTTCCTCCTCGACCGCGGCGTCCTCGACCGGCCCGTCGTCGGAGGAGCGCTGGGGGTCCTCCG
>CAJWOB010000172.1 GCA_913043885.1 uncultured Spirochaetaceae bacterium
CTGGAGCGAATTCTGGAGCTGGACGAGGTGCTGCCGGGCCGCCACAACGTGGTGGCCACGCTCCCCGGCGAGGACCGCAGTCGCAGCCTGCTGTTCGAGTGTCACATGGACACCGCCTCGGTGGAGATCATGACCATCCCCCCCTTCGAGCCGCACGTGCGTGAGGGGCTGCTCTACGGGCGCGGCTCCTGTGACACCAAAGCCGGCGGGGCGGCGATGGTGCAGGCGATGAAGCGGCTGCGCGACGCCGGCACCACGCCACCGGTGGACATCGTGTTCGCCGGCTGTGTGGACGAGGAGCACCTTATGCGCGGATCGCAGCGGCTGGCCGCCAACGTCTCGCCAACGGCGGCGGTCATCGCCGAGCCCACCGACCTATCCGTCATCCGCGCGCACAAGGGGGTGCTCCGATTTCGGGTGGTGGTGGCCGGCACCGCCGCCCACAGCTCCAAGCCCCAGCTCGGCGTCAACGCCATCACCAAGATGGCGGCGCTCATCGACCGCATCGACGGCGAGCTGGTGCCCCAGGTGCAGGCCAGCGCCGACCCACTGCTGGGCCCTTCTACGCTCAACATAGGCGTCATCGCCGGCGGCCAGCAGGTGAACTTCGTGCCCGACACCTGCACCATCGACATCGATGTGCGCATGGTGCCTGGGCAGACCGCCGACGGGGTGATAGAGGCGTTGCGCAACTGCATCGCCGAGGCCGCCAGCGACGATTCGCTGCTCGATGCCACCGTCGAGCCGCCCTACTTCAGTGCCGCGGCGGTTGGCACCGACGAGAGCGAAGCCATCGTGGTCTCGGCGGTGAACGCCTGCCGCGAGGTGACCGGCGTGGTAACGGTCGAGGGCGTCCCCTACGGCACCGACGGCAGCCCATTTGGCGAGCGCGGCGTGCCCACCGTGGTGCTCGGCCCAGGGAGCATCGACCAGGCCCACGGTGCCGTCGAGTGGGTGGAGTGCGAGCAGGTGGTCCGGGCCGTCGACATCTACGAGCGCATCATGCGGGCAGGACTACCTGCCGGTGCAGGGTAAACCGCTCGAGCTTGTCCTCGTCCGGCTCCGGCAGCTCGCCGCTCTGATAGGGCCGGAACGTGTGCGGCCCGGAGTATTCCACCTCCGGCGTCCCCAGCTCATCACTGTAGAAGCGGGCGCTCGGGAAGATGTCTGCCGGGTAGGTACAGTTGGGCAGCGTGGCCAGCTCGATGGCGATGGCCACCCCCACCGCGCTCTCCAACATGCCGCCGATCCACACCGGTATGCCGGCCTCGCGGGCCATGTCGTGGATTGCAACCGCGTTCTGTAGACCACCGACCCGCGCCGGCTTGATGTTGATGTAGTGACAGGCGCCGATGCGAATGGCCTGCTCGGCGCTGAACGGGTCCACCACACTCTCGTCCAGGCAGATGGGCGTTTCGATGCTACGTGCCAGCTCGGCGTGGTCGATCAGGTCGCGGTGGTGCAGCGGCTGCTCGATGAACGCCAGGCCAAGTCCGTCGATGGCACGAAAGAAGTCTATGTCGTCGAGGGTGTAGCCGCTGTTGCAGTCGATGTGGAACAGCATGTCCGGGAAGGTCGAGGTAACGGCAGCCAGCATCTCGCGGTCCCAGCCCGGGCCCACCTTCAGCTTGATCCGCGGAAAGTCGGCATCCACAGCCTGCTGGATGTTGCCGAGCAACATGTCGATGGAGTCCTGAATGCCGAAGTCGGCGCCCACCACCACGTCCCTGGTGGTGCCGCCGAGCAGTCGGTGCAGCGGTGTGTTGGTGCGCTTCGACTCGAGCAGCCACCAGCCCTCCTCGATTGCCGCCTTGGCAAAGCTATTGCCCTTGAAGATGGCCAGGCGGTCGTTGACCTCGGTGGCAGTCGCGAAATCTCTACCGACGACGTGGGGACCGAAGACCTTCCCCACCAGGTGGAAGACGGTGCCGGCACTCTCGCTGAGGTAGTGGGGGGCGAAGAACGGGGTGCTCTCGCTCCATGCGTGCAGCTCGCCGCTGGTAACCTTGACCAGGACGCTGTGCACCTCGGCGTCCTCGCCGTAGGCGGTGCGCCACGGGTAGATGAGCGGCATGGCGACGTGGTAGAGGTCGAGACGGTCTATCGTCATATCACTGCATGGTAGATGGAGGGCGAGGCCGGCGCACTCGTAGCCATCCGCCTTTCTCGCTAATCTCCGGGTATGCTCTCGGCAAGCTCCCCAGGTAGCGCACTCTCCCCGGCCCAGCAACGCCACTTCGACACCTTCGGCTTCATCACCCTGCGCCAGCTGTTCACCTCCAACGAGGTGGCAACGCTCCGCGAGGAGTACGAGGCCGAGCTGACCCGCCTCTACGCCGACGCCCCGTTCGAGGAGAGCAGCCGGCACTGGGCGGTGATGCTCAGTGAGCGCACGCCGCTGTTCGCCAGCCTGCTTGAGGACGAGCGTTTCTGCGCCGTGGCCGAGCAGCTCTACGGCGAGGATGTCGTCGGCATGCAGACCGACGCCAATCGCTACGTAGGCGACACCGGATGGCACGCCGACCACATGGCCGATCCCAACAGGGACGTCTACGGCGTCAAATTTTCCATGTACCTCGACACAGTGGGCGCCGACAGCGGGGCGCTCCGCATCGTTCCGGGGTCGCAGCGCCGCGCCTTCCACGAGCAGGTCGCTGAGACCCTGCAACACACCGACCTGGCGATCGACCAGGTGCCGGCCCACGTATGCGTGTCCGAACCCGGCGACGTGGTGGCATTCGACATGCGCTGCTGGCACGCCAGCAGTGGCGGCAGCGATGGCAGGCGCATGTGTACGTGCGTGTTCTACAGCAAGCCGCAGGGGGCGAAGCAGCAGGCGGCAGCGCGGGAGCGAGCCGAGGGCGCACGCAATACGCCACGCCACTTCGGCCGGCCTGACGGGGAACTGTATCCGGCAAGCTGGCTGGCCAACCGTGGCAACAGTCCGCGGCGCGCCCGCTGGATCGGCTACCTCGAAGAGTACGGCTACCTGGAGCGGGAGAGCGCATGAGGGCCGACCATGTGGGGCTGAGCGTCGCCGACATGGCGCGCTCGGTCGCGTTCTACTGTGACAACTTCGGCTTCGAGGAGGTGATGCGCCACCCGCTCGGTGCCGACCGACCGCTCGACAAGGTCATCGGCGTGCCCGGAGCGCGGGCCGAGATCGTGCTGCTCGAGCTGGCCGGCTTTATCCTCGAGCTGTTCTGCTACGAGGTGCCGGAGGGGCGGCCACTGCCCGCGGACGCCACGCAGGCCGACCACGGCTTCACCCACCTCGGCTTCCGGGTGGACGACGTGCACGCCGAGACGGCGCGGTTGCGGGCCGCCGGCGTCCACTTCCTCGGTGAGCCGATCATGTGGCGCGAGGGGGTGTGGCTCGCCTACTTCCAGGGTCCGGACGGCGAGGTGGGAGAGATCCGCCAGCTGCCCGATGACATCTGAGCGCCGCTAACCGCGTAGCGGCGGGGCGGGCGGCTAGCCTATATTGACGCCGTAGTCGGCGGGGTCGATGCCGCTGTCCTCGGCCAGGCCGCGCAGGCTGATCAGCACGTCCTCCGGCAGAGGGATGCCCTCGGCGAGGGCGCGCTCCCGATGTCGCCACTCCAGCTCGCCGGGCAGGTAGATCGCCGCACCCTCGGCCACGTCGGCGGCCTTTATCTCCTCGCTCATCACCGCCATGCGAGCGTGGAAATGCTCGGCGGGCATGATCTGGCCGACATCGATGGCGACGAATGCGTGGCCCTGATCGGAGGGCTCGTCGTCGTCCGACACCCAGCTGTGCACCTGACTCATCATCGCCGAGCCAGTGAGCACGGCGGTAAGGATCTCGACGAACACCGCCAGCCCGTAGCCCTTGTGACCGGCCATCGGCAGCTGCGCGCCACGCTCCGGGTAGATGGTCGGGTCGGTGGTGGGGACGCCCTCCTCGTCGACCAACCAGGTGTCCGGTATCGAACGGCCCTCGTTCTTGGCGGCGAAGATCTTGGTGGCGGCCACCGCACTGGTGGCAACGTCGAACATGATGCTGCGCGCCGTCCCGGTTGGGGCGGCGTAGGCGATCGGGTTGGTCCCGAGGATGCGGCTCTTGCCCCCGGGCACCGTCATGCACGGCTCGACGTTGCACATTGACATGCCGAACATGCCCGCCTCGGCAATCATGTTGGCGTAGAAGCCTGCGGCGCCGTAGTGGCTGCTGCCGCGGATGCCGACGTAGGCCATGCCGGTTTCCTTCGCCTTGGCAGTTGCCAGCTCCACCGCGCGGTACGAGATCGCCGGCGGCATGCCGTCGTGGGCGTCGATGATGGCCCAGCTCGGCCCATCGGCGATAACTTCCTCCGTAGCGTCGGCGACCAGGCGTCCGCGACGGGCGTTCTTCATTAGCCCGCGGATCTGGCGGGTGCCATGGGTGAAGGTGCCCCAGGTGTCGGTGGTAATGAACACCTTGGCCGACAGCTCGGCATCGCGATCGCTCAGACCTGCCTTGGTCATCGCGGCGATGCAGAACGCGGAGAGGTCGTCGGCGCGTACGGTGGTCGGTGACGGCGTGGCAGCAGACATGACGGAGGAACGCTATCAGAGGTCGGCGGGGACGGCACGCCCTCCGACCGCCCGCCCAGGATGGGCGCGTCTCGTCGTGGCGACGCTCCTCCTGCTGATTGCGCTTGCCGGTGCGCACGGGCAACGCAACGCCAACGCGGGCAGCGATCCGCTCTCGCTGGCGGCCCCTCCCGATGAGGTGAAGGACCCCTTCATCGCAATGGTCATCGGCCTGCTGGCCCATGACGCCTTCGTCGCGCTGGACGGCGACACGCTGCCCCGGCTGTTCCCAGAGCTGGCGGAGATCGCCGACATCCCCTTCCAGAGCCTGCACAGCTTCTCCCGCGTCCCGCTCGGCGGGTCGAGGGCGCGACGGTTCGAGGTGCGGTTCGGCGAGGACCTCGAGATTCCATTGCCGATCAACATCCTCGGCTACCGACCCGGGCGAGTGCGGCTGGCCAGGACGATCACCGGAGACCAGCGGGTGTTGCGGCGGCTGACGCTGTCGCATCCCGAGAATCAGCGTCTGGCGGTAATCGGCCCAGTGTACGTGGTCGATCTGCAGGAGGGCGGCATGCGGATCGAGCTGGACTGGTGGCTGGATCTTCTCCTTGGCAGGGACTTCGGCGATCTGGACGCCCGGCTGGTGCTGATCTTCCGTTACCGCGGTACGTGCTTCGGGGTGCTCGGCGGCTACACCAGAGGCGACCGGGTCCTCTCCTGGACCTTCGAGCTGAAGCATTCCTACTTCCTGGTGCGACCGCCCTCGATGCTGCGCGGGCTGGCGGAGTTGTTCCTCTAGCCGGCGCTGGCAGCCACCTGCTCGCGGCGCTGCCGGTCGGCATCGGTAAGGAACGGCTCCAACGCCAGCTGTATCTGCTGCGCGCTCTCCGCCTCGCCGGCGTCGCTGGTGTCGATCTCCACCTTGTTGGCGATGGCGGAGGCGGCCACGGCGTCGCGGAAGCGGCCGAGCACCATCTCCACATCGGCGTCGGACACCAGTGGGCGTTTGTGGGGCGTGGCGCGCATCCGGCTGCGTATCGCCTCGGGAGCTGCATGGACGTGCACCAGGACGGTCTCGGGAGCGAGACGCATGATGCGCTCCTCGATCTTGCGCGAGTGGGAGGCACGATCACCGGCTTTCCCCGGACCGCCGTAGCCGTAGTAGAGATCCGCGTAGATGGTGTCCTCGATGTGATAGCCGACCAGCATCTGATCGCCGTCGACCCCTACCCGCCGATTCGGCCCCGCCGGTGCCGCCTCCGCTACCAGATGGTAGTAGAGATTGTGCCGCTGCAGCGCTTCCTGCAGCCGCGGGGCAAGGGCCGCATACTGGTCGGCCTCCTCCTCGGTGATGCTCTCGGGGTAGTGGGTGACGGTGTACGGGATCTTCCAGTGATCGTGGATGGCACCGAGCTCGATACCCATTTCGTCTTTGGCCCAGGCGTGGGTGTGCACCGCCAGGGTGGTGGTTCCCGAATACTCGCAGCCGGTCAGGATCAGACGCATGGGCGCACCCTATCTGGCCTCGCCCCTCGGCGGCCACCGGCGACCCCAGCGGGGCTAGGCCAACAGCTCCGCCACG
>CAJWOB010000173.1 GCA_913043885.1 uncultured Spirochaetaceae bacterium
CGCCGAACCTCATCATGCCGGCCACACCCCGAATGGCAGCCTGGGTCTCCTCCAACGTGCGTCGCGCGCGTCGGTCACCGGTGCGCGACCGCTTCTCGTTCTCCAGATAGTGATAGAAGCTCCACTCCTCTCCCCCGGCAGCGGCGAGTATCGACTTTCCCTGCTCAGCGCTCTCGATCAGGTACCGCACCAGGTGGCGCTGGTAGATCTCCCTGCCGAAGTGCGCGTCGGGGTTGATGGCAATTGCCAGCTCGATGTACTCCACCCCTTTCTGCAGGTCTCCCGAGTGGATGAGGAAGGTGCCGAGGTTGGCGAGCGTCTCGTAGCGATCTGGATCGAGCTCGTACGAGTGACTCATCACCTCCACTGCTTCTGCGGCACGACCGAGCTTGTCGAGCGCCGCGGCAAGATCGTCGCGCGCCGGCAGATTGTCGGGATCCTCGGCCAGGATCGCCAGGCGGTCGGCCACGCGCCACCTGTAGAATTCGCTCGAGTGATACAGGAAGTTGCCGGAGAGCAGCTCGATGACCTCGGGGAACCGAGCGGTCTCCATTTCGATCGTGTCGCTGTCCCAGATGCAGGGCCACGACAGTGTTGCGACCGCAGCCAGCATCGCGGCGATGGCGGGTACTCGTCTCACTTTGTGCGCTCCCCGGCCGTGCTCGAGCAGCCGGCCGTAGGCGCCAACCGCTCCCGAGCGAGCAGCATGCCGGCGCTTTGCCACAACCTATGGCTATCGGTTGCGGCGCGGCATCAGGGCTCCTCTGACACTGGCGGAGCGCCTAGGAGCGCATAATCGCTCTCGGCTTCGAGATACTCCTTGTGCCGGGATAGGAACGCGTTCCCGGTCCTCGACTTCGCGAGCATCCGGTAGAGCAGGCCGGCGAATCCTGGGGCCGATAGGTCGCTGATGACCAGCCAGTGGCTGACGCCTGCGTCGCTGGTGGTGAACTCCTCGAGGAAGTGGGAGGTGACACGCGCCACAGCCCCGGCCCGATAGTCCTCGTCGAACTCGACGGTAACGCCGTCCTCGCTCACACGTGTGACGATGTTGGTGCGCTTCATCACCCCCTCGTTGGTGGTGATGGTGAGCTCGGTGTCGCCGGCCTCATGGAGCTCGACGTCGGTCAAACCTGGCATCAGCCGCACGATGCCCGCGTAGTGAGCGCCGTGGTCAGCGAGCGACTGCGTGACCCGCTCGATGGTGCAGGCGATCTCGATGTGCCCTTCGAACCACACAGCCATTACGGTCTGCTCCCGGTGAGACGCCTGAACCCGCCCCGCGACCGGGGCGCACGCATACGCTCCACCACCGAGTCGCTGTCGATGGCAGCGCCGATCTGCTCGAACACCGGATCCATCACCTCGATGTACCTGCTCAGCACCTCGTCTGTGTGAGCGAGGCTGATGAACATCGTGAGCCCGGCGAGCATGCCGTGGTCGAGCATCAGCTGGGTGTAGAGCGTGCTCAGCTCGCGGGCCTGCGGATGGTCGAACTCCATGATCGGCATGTTCGGCACGTCGCACGCCGGCCGCAGCGGCACGCCGTGGCGCGAGGATACATCTCGCCACGCGTCTAGCAGCATGCTGCCCACACGCTCGCAGTGCGCGGGCAGGTCCACCCGCTGCATCTTCTTGATCGTGGCCGCGGCCGCCACGAAGCCCACCCCCTCGGTCCAGTAGGTGCTGCTGATAAAGGAGCCGCGCAGGCCCGCCATGGCATCGGCGCTGCCAATTACGGCGCCCATGGGATGACCGCTGCCAAGCGCCTTGGCAAAGCAGGCGATATCAGGATCGACCCCCCACATTAGGTGCGAGCCGCCGAGAGCGAAGCGCCACCCCACCGAGATCTCGTCGAACAGCAGCAGCGCGCCGGCGCGATGCGCCTGGTCGCGGACGTGCTCCAGGAATCCTGGATCGGGTCGGTGGTAGCGGACCGGCTCCATCACTACCGCCGCGAGCCGATCTCCATGGTCGGCGATGATGGCGTCCAGCTCGTCGGGATTGTTGAAGGTGAAGGTCAGGTTGGTGCCGCGCAGCTCTCGCGGCACGCCCACCGGGTCGAGTCCGGGCATCAGATGCCCGAGGAGCGCGTCGTTGTCGCCGCGGTTGGCCGCCAGATACCAGTCGTGCCAGCCGTGATAGCCACACACCGCCACCAGCGAGCGGTCGGTGGTGGCGCGGGCGATGCGCACCGCAATCGCCATTGTCTCGCCACCGCTGCGGGCGAACCGTACCTGCTGCGCCCAAGGGTGCAGCTGGCACAGCAGCTCCGCAACCTCCGGCTCCTCCGGATGGTTGAGGATGCTGTAGCTGCCCAGGCTGACGCGCCGCATCACCGCCTCGGTAACGTCCGGGTCACGGTAGCCGAGCGCGCAGGCGCCGATCCCGTGATGGCCGACGTCCCACCAGCGGTTACCGTCGACATCGACGATCTCTACTCCGCGCGCCTCCCGGAAGTAGGGGGGCCACAGCTCGGGAGCGTGGGACTCGGGGCTCTTGCTGCCCAGCTGCACTCCATAAGGGGGCATCAGCTCCTTTGCCTGCAGGTAGCGGCTCCATCCCCACGCGGGTTCTTCCCGCAGGCCGAGCATCCGCTCCGCATTGTCGCAGAACACATCCTGCCGATCTCCGGAGTCGAGGTGCTCGATTTCGCAGGCCTGCAGGAGCGCGCGCAGCGACTCGAGGCCCACCTGCACCGGCTGGCCGAAGTAGCCGCCGGTGGACCAGTCGGTGGTGTCAGTGGTGGCCCAGATGAAGCCGTCTCCGGCAGAGATCACACGCCCCCGTAGGTGGGTGATCGGAAAGTCGGAGCCGTACATCAGCCGTCGCGGCCCGAGCTCGCGCAGAATGGCGACGAACGCTTCCGGCTCGCAGATGGCGGAGGTATCGAACCACACGTTGTCGAGACCGCGCAGCGCGCCGACACCGGAGACGGTGTGGTGGGCGTTGAAGCCGCGGCCGGCGTGGGCAAGCACCAGCTTGGCCGCCGGGTAGCGACGGCAGTGATCGACCAGGTAGCGCTGATTGTCGGGGTCGGCCATCGCGCGGGCGCGCACGATGTGGAGCATGATGAACCAGCCGCGGCGGTCCGCCTCCTCCCACACCCACTCGGGCACGAACTCCTCGAGATATGCCTGCTGGCTGGCGGTGGTTCCCGGCACGTGGCGGTGATCGCCGGTGGCGAAGAGATGGTAGACCTTGAAGCCGCCGGCGGAGGGGGAGGCCATGAATAGCTCAGACTCCTCGCGTGGCCTGGCGGGGTCCACCAGGACGGCGGTAGCCAGCTTCGGTGCCCCTGCCGCGTCGGCGCTGGCGGCGTTGGCCACCGCGCCAAAGGCGAACTGGTTGATGTCATTCGCCGGCGCGCCGGTGCTGGGGAAGGGCAGCACGAGCGCCCCCGCCAGCCGCTCCGCGCCGCCGACCAGCTCACCCAGGGCACGTCGCCACTCCGGTATCCGCGCCACCTCGTGACCGCCGGCGAAGTAGGCGGGCACCGGATTGAAGTGCCGTGCGTCGTAGACGTGGGTGTGGGCGTCGAACACTCGCCTCGGGAGCTTGCCGGCCAGCTCGTCGGCGAGGGCCTGATCGGATTCGAGCAGCTGCCAGCCGTCGGTCGGGATTGAGGGGTGCGCGGGACCAGACATGCCGAGATCTTCGCATCGCTGCGAGGCGCACGCACGCGCCGAGGCGGTTGCCCGTCGGCGCGCTGGTGCAGCGCCAGCGGCCGCGCTACCGTGAGGGGGTGGAGAGCTTGCCCCTTCGCGCCCTCGGTTCCACCGGAGAGCAGGTAACGCATATGGGCATGGGCGGCGGCCACGTCGCCGGTTTCAACGAGAGCGATGACGACGCGGTACTGGTGATCCAGGCCGCCATCGATCACGGCGTTCGATTCATCGACACCGCCTGGGACTACGGGATGGGACGGTCGGAGGAGCTAATGGGGCGCGCCATCGACGGGCGCCGGTCGGAGCTGTTCGTAATGACCAAGGTCTGCGCCCGCGATCGCGCCGGTGCGGTCAGCAATCTGGAGGACAGCCTGCGGCGGATGCAGGTCGACGTCATCGACCTGTGGCAATTCCACGAGATCAACTACGCCAACGACGACGAGCTTGTCTTCGCCGCCGACGGCGCCGCCGAGGCGGCTGAGCAGGCCTTGCGCGATGGCAAGGTGCGATTCGCCGGCTGCACCGGCCACAAGGATCCGGCGTATCTCATGGCGATGTTGGGCCATGAGTTCCCCTGGTCGACGGTACAGATGCCGGTGACGGTGATGGACCGCCACTACAAGAGCTTCATCGACACGGTGTTGCCCGAGGCGCAGCGCCGTGGCATTGGCGTCATCGGCATGAAGGCGCTCGGCGGCCGGGCGCAGTTCCTGAGCCACGCCGGCGTCTCGTTGGAGGAATGCCTCCGCTTCGCGCTGTCACAGCCGATCAGCACGTTGGTCTCGGGGATGACGACGGTCGAGGAGGTAGTGCAGAACACCGAGGTGGCGCGGCAATTCGTGCCGATGACGACCGAAGAACAGGAAGCGCTGCTCGCCCGGGTACGGCCGGTGGCCGCGGACGGTCGCTTCGAGTACTACAAGTCGACGCAGCACTTCGACGCCAAGGTGCATCGCGACCAGCATGGCTTCCCGGATCCGCCAGGCACCCATCACGGCGCCGAGGACACCTGAGCCCACGCACTCCCGGGGAATAGCGGCCGCGCTCGCAACTGACGAGCCGCCGCGCTACGGTGCGTGCGTGGGAATAGACAGCGCGAGCTTCGAGCTCGTCCCCGGGTGGGGTTCTGACAACGGATTCGAGTTCGGCATCGTGTCGGGTCAGGCCACCGACAGCGGCAATCGCCTCTACGTGGTCGACCGGGAGCCAAATCCGGGCATCGTTGTGATGGAGAGCGACGGCGCGTTCGTCGCCAAGCTCGGCGCGGACCTCTTCAAGCTCCCCCACGACATCTTCATCGACGAGGCCGACCGGATGTTGGTGACCGACCTCGCAGACCACGTGGTCCGCATCTGCACCACCGACGGGGAGGTGTTGCAGACAATAGGAACCCCGGGCGAGCCGGGCGCCCCTGGGGCACCGTTCAATCGGCCGTCCCGCGCGGTTACCGCGCCGGATGGTGAGATCTACGTCGCCGACGGGTATGGGCAGCATCACGTGCATCGCATGTCCGCGGATGGCGAGCTCATCGCGACGTGGGGCGGGCAGGGGGCCGGCCCGGGCCAGTTCTCGCTGCCCCACAACATCTGGGTAACGGATGACCGCGTCTATATCGCCGACCGCGAGCCCAACCACCGCGTGTGTGTCTTCGATCGAGCGGGCAATTTCCAGGACGTGTGGGTGGATCATCACGGGGTGTGTGGGCTGTTCATGACCTCGGACGGGGTGCTGCTGACCGCCGAGGAGGGCAAGGTGGCATTCCACGACTCGGCCGGTAAGGAGACTGGCAGTATTGCCGTGGATTTCCCGCCCTCCGACCGTGCCCACGGGCCGCACTCGGTGTGGATCGACAGCGACGGCTCGCTGTACCTCAGTGAGGTCGGGGTCGAGAACCTGCTGTACAAATACCGGCCGGTATAGAGCCGCGGCCAGGCGCCGCGCCTACAGCCCCAGCTTGCCGACCGGCTGGAGATTGTCCACACGCCAAACTTGAACCGTCGCCGCGGCGGTGGCATCATCCCAGCGTGTCCGCATTCTGTGTCAACGACGATCAGGTCGCCCAGTTCAACCAGGATGGCTACTTCCGCGCGCCGGGTATGCTCGATCAAGAGGAGACTCAGCTGCTGGTGGAGGCTGCGCGCGTCGACAGCGGTATGCTCGACCATGCCTACGGCGTCGACGACCGCGAGGGCAACCCCGCCAAGCTCTCGCTGTGGAACCACCCCGGCGACGATATCTACGGCATGGTCAGCCGCTCCGACCGCATCGTCGGCGCGATGGAGAAGCTGCTGGCGGACGAGGTCTACCACTATCACAGCAAGATGGTCCTGAAGGAGCCGCGCGTGGGCGCCGCCTGGGAGTGGCACCAGGACTACGGCTACTGGTACCAGAAC
>CAJWOB010000174.1 GCA_913043885.1 uncultured Spirochaetaceae bacterium
CGACGAACCTCTCACTCCCACCCTCCGGGAACTTCCAGGCGGGGATAGCTACGTGGGACAACTTCGTGACGGTCAGCCCCATGGCCAAGGGGCCTATCTTTTCTCTGATGGCGAACGCTACGTGGGCGATTTCCTCCACGGTCGCCACCATGGACAAGGACTTCTCGTACTCCCCGACGGAAGTCGCTATCTGGGAGAATGGAAAGACGGCCAACAAGCAGCTGGTCGAGGGCCACATCATGACCACCATCGGGTACCGGGAGGAGCGCTGTTGTGCCGACATGGGCATCTTCGGGTGCTGGGACTGGGCAGAGAAGGACGACTTCTACGTCGTCATGCGCAGCGGCTGGCGCTGGCGGTAGAGCCAGTGGTCCACCTCGCTCAGCGAGCCGCCGACGTAGCGCTCCTCCCGCTCGAGCTCACCGCTGGCGGCGTATGCCAACCTGGCGATCAGCTGGCCGTCGACCAGCTCCTCCTCCTGCAGTGCGCCGTCGACCCTCGATATGCGCCACTCGCGAGTCTCCCCCTCGGGGCCACTGAGCCGTCGTCGCGACACCAGTCCCGCCTCAGCTGCCTCTTCGGCGCTGTCGATGGCCAGGAGCCACTCCGCTTCGCCAGCCTGGTCGGCGAGCAGGGGCGTAAGCGGGATGCCGTAGCGGTTCGAAGTGAAAAACTCCACTGCCGCCGCCTGGGTGCCGCAGATCGCGCACAAAAGCACTGCCAACGCCGCGGCCGCCCGGAGTCCGATCACGCGATCAGCCCGTCGAGCAGGCGTTCGGGCGTAAAGGGCTGCAGATCGACGTGTGACTCGCCACTGCCAAGGAACGAGAGCGGGAGACCAAGCTGGTCGGCGACCGCTAGTACCGCACCGCCTCGAGCGGAAGCGTCGAACTTGGCGAGCAACAGCGAGTCGACACCGACCGCCTCGTCGAAGATGCGTGCCTGCTCCACCGCGTTCTGCCCGGCGGTGGCGTCGGTAACCAGAAGATGGTGCACCCGTTCACGGGGTACCCGCTTGGCGACGATGGCGGTGATCTTCTGCAGCTCGCGTACCAAATCCTCGCGGTTGTGCATTCGTCCAGCCGTGTCCACCAGCACGAGGTCGGTGCCTCGTCGCTCCGCGGAAGAGAGGGCATCGAACACCACCGCAGCGGCATCGGCACCCTGCTGCTGGCGGATGACGGGAACGCCCAACAGCTCCCCATGCCTGACCAGCTGCTCGGCAGCGGCCGCTCGAAAGGTGTCGGCGGCGGCCAGCACGACGCTGCACGTGGGCATCACGTACTTCGCCAACTTGGCCAGCGACGTGGTCTTGCCAACGCCATTCACACCCAACGCGAGAACTACCTTCAGCTCCGTAGGCGTGAACTCCACCGCCAGTAGGCGCGACGACAATTCGCTGCGCAGCGCACCACGCAGCCGGTCCCAGCTGCGTGGTCGGGCTCGGCGCACCTCGGCGACCAACTCGTCGGCAAGTCGCGGGCCGAAGTCCGCCTCCAGTAGCAGGTCCTCCAGCGCATCGTAGTCCACGCCGTCGTCTCCCGTGCCTGCGCCGAGCCACGCGCGGATCCGATCGCCGAGGATGGCCATCAACTGGCCGCCCGGTTGGCTGCCGCCAGGTAGTCGCCGAGCGCCTCCATGGAGACGCCAAACGTTATCCCGGCGGCGATCGCACTGGTCAGCAGACCGCGTATGAACCAGGTGCGCTGCTCGAGGGCGGCGCTGGCGTCGGCGCCGGCTGCGACAAGCGTTTTGACCCGCGCGCTGGCGTCGGCGGCGGCCATTCCCAGGAGAAGGGGTGGCGCGCTCGTCATCACAAACCAGCCCAGCGAACGATAGAAGTGATCGCGGGCCATCTCCTGCTGCGCCTGCCGGTCGCCGGTGTCCCGGTCGAGGGCGATGCGCAGCTCCGGCGCTGCCGGCATGGCCAGGTCGACCGATCGGCTGAAGTAGCCGTCGCGGCGCATTTCCAGACGTAGCCCCGTTTCGGGGAGGGGCACCGACAGCGGCGTCACGCCCATCCAGACGGAGTCCAGGTACACCGCCGCTTGCGGCGGCTCCGAGCTGACGGCAACCAGCGCTGGCTCGACAGCGACCAGAGCGGGCGTGAGCTCGAGGGACTCGCCGCCATCGATCGCCAGATCGATGCGGCGCGCAGCGTGGCCAGCGGCCGTCACCGCCACCACATGGTGGCCGGCAGGCAGGAACGGCACCACCGTCCTACCCACGCCGAGGAACACGCCGTCGACCGAGACGGTGGCGGTAGCCGGCAGCGGATCGATGGCCACAGTCGCCCACGGCGAGCCGAGCAGCACGGTCGCCAGCTCGGCTCCCAGGCGCTCGGTAGCCGCCGCCACCCCCTCTCGCGCCTCCGCAGCGTTGAACTGGAACACATCCACGCCGGCGGCGGGGTCGAACGCGGCTGCTTCGATGAACAGGAAGCCCTCGATCTCCTCGATGGTGCCCGTTACCAGCAGGTCGAGGCCCGATTGGCTGGCAAACCGCGGCACCGAGAAGCTGGCCGGGGCGAACAGCGGCGACTCGGCGCTGGCCGAGGCAATTGCCACCGGCTTGGTAGGCGCCACCGCGACACTTTCGGGTGGCAGGTCCCGTAGCGCCTGCAACTGTGCCACTGCCTCCTCGAGCTCTCGTTCCACCGTCGAACGCGGCGCGGCACGCAGCTGCGCATCGCCAAGGGCGCGCTGGAGGCCGGCCACCCGCTGACTCTGCGCGCGGCGCGCTGCCCGTAGCACGCTCTCCGCCCGGGCCGAGCGCTCGGCGTCGGTCAGGCGGTGCACTTCAACTGCAGCGAGCTGCTCGATCAACAGCAGGGGGATGCTGGTGAGCAGGTGGCGGTCGGCTTCCGCGATGCCCTCTCCGGCGAAGCTGCTGAAGCCGACCCGCCATTCCGTCCAATCGTCCAACGGTGACGGGGTCTGCGAGCTGGCGTGGGCGGCGGCGAGGCATGCCATCAGCAGGCTGGCGGCCAGCGACGTGGCGGCTCGGGAGCGCATCGCTAGCCGATGTTGAGCACCGTCTTGACCGCCGCCACGACCCGGTCTGGCGTGAATGGCTTGACGATGAAATCGCGCGCCCCGGCGCCGATTGCCTCCGAGATGAGTCGCTCCTGGCCCAGTGCGGTGCACATGATCACGCATGCGCTGTCGTCGGCGGCACGGATGGCCCGTAGCGCGTCCAGGCCATCCATTCTGGGCATGGTGATGTCCATCAACACCACGTCCGGCCGCGTCTCGGCGAACAGCTCGATCGCCTCTTCGCCGGTACCGGCCTCGCCCACCACGTTGAATCCCGCGCCAGAGAGCGTGTCGCGGAGCACGTTGCGGATGAATGCCAGGTCGTCGGCGAGCAGGACGTCGATTGCCACGCGCCGCCGCTAGCTCCGTTCGGCACCTTCGCGGGTGCTGGCGCGGAGGTACTCGGTGATGAACGGATCGAGCTCGCCGTCGAGCACCGCCTGGGCGTTGCCGGCCTCGTGCTTGGTGCGCACGTCCTTCACCATGGTGTAGGGGTGCAGCACGTATGAGCGGATCTGGCTTCCCCAGGCGTTATCCAACTTCTCACCGGCCAGATCCTCGCGCTCCTTCGACCTCTCCTGTTCGTAGTGCTCGTAGAGACGGGAGCGCAACACCTTCATCGCCGTCGCACGGTTCTTGTGCTGACTGCGCTCGTTCTGACACTGTACCACGATGCCCGTGGGCAGGTGGGTCATGCGCACCGCACTGTCGGTCTTGTTGACGTGCTGCCCCCCTGCACCGCTGGCACGGTAGGTGTCCACGCGCACGTCCTCCGGTCGGATCTCCACGTCGATGGCATCGTCGAGCACCGGCGATGCCGCTACTGAGGCGAACGTGGTGTGACGACGCTTGCTCGCATCGAAGGGTGAGATCCTTACCAGACGGTGGACGCCGCTCTCGGCGTGCAGGTAGCCGAAGGCGTAGTCTCCGGAGACCTGTACGGTGACCGACCGAATGCCGCCCTCGGCCTCCTGTAGATCGAGGAGCTCGGTGCGGTACTCGTGGCGCTCGGCCCAGCGGGTGTACATCCGCAGCAGCATGGCTGCCCAGTCGCAGGCTTCCGTGCCGCCGGCACCGGCGTGGATCTCGAGGAAGCAGTCCGCGCCGTCATGGACGCCAGACATCCACTCCAGCATCCGCAGAGAGGCGTACCGGCCCTCGAGCTCCTCGGTGGTGGCGGCAATTTCGTCGCCGAGGGCGTCCTCTCCCTCCGCGATGGCGAGCTCGAACAGGTCGCGGACGTCGACCACGTCGGCCCGCAGATGCCGCCACGGCTCATAGCGCCCCCGCGCCAGCTTGAGGCGGCTCATCACCGTCTCCGCCCGCTCGCGGTTCTGCCACAGGTCGGGGTTACCCGACTCCGCCTCTAACTCCGCTATCTCCTGCTCGAGCCGATCCGGGTCAAAGATACCTCCAAGAATCCTCGACGTTACGACTGAGCTCCTGGATACGGTCCCTTACATCTTCGAGCATCTGCGCTACTCCGTGCGTACTACCAGCCGCCGCCACTTGTTCTCTTTCAGCGAGCTGATCACCAGCGTGTCCTGCGACGGGTACTGGTACAGGCGAATGGTATCGTAGAAGTCCGTAGCACGGTCGATATCGCATTTCAGTCGGGTGAGCGCGGTATCGGTGATGCTGGTCGACTCGTACAGGTCCTTCATCACCTTGTTGAAGCCGTATTGCACCAACAGTCGCTGCACCGCCAGGCGGTGGTCATCGGTGCTGACGTCCGAGACGACCGCTACGAACATGCGCCAGAGCGTACTCGAAGCATTCTCGCGCCGTCCACGTAAGGGATCCGGCGCCGAGTGGCCTGCGCCGGGTGCCCGTGGCAGCTCGTCGCTGTAGTCATGGGAGCGAAGCGCCGACTAGTATATGAAAGACGTGCGCAGGTCAGTCTTTGTCCGCATAGCCACGGCTATTCTGCTGAGTGGCGCAACCGCCCCGCTGGTGGCGCAAACCGGTGAAGTGTTTGCGCCTTTTGTCTCAGGCCTGCGGGCGCGATCCGAGGGTGCGGCGGTTCAGCTGAGCTGGCGCGCGTCCCAGGACGTCAGCGCCCCCCAGCACGTCTTCCGCTCCACCGCCGAGATCGATGCCGGCAGGTTCGCCGACGCGGAACGCATTGCCGTCCTTGCCGGGAGCGCCACCAGCTACCGCGACGTCCCCGCCGAACCTGGCGCGTACTACTACGCCGTCCTGCTCGAGAACCCCGAAGGCGGGCTGTATGAGATCTTCGTCGCGTTTCGCAACAAGACCTCATCGGCGGCCAGCGTCGAGGAGGAAGCTACGGTGGACGAGCTGGCCGCCACCGTTACCGACCTGCACGCCGCGGAAGTCGGCGCCGGCGTAGAGGTCACCTTCACCGCGGACCGGGTCGGCCGTGACATGTTGCTGTTCCGCGCCGCAGCGCCCATGGCGACCGCCACCGACCTGCTTACCGCCAGCGCGCCGCGCGCGCTGCAGCTTCTTGAACAGCTTTCCCTCGTTGTCGATCTGCGCGCCCATGAGCTTCTTGACCGCCTTTTCGGGCGACCCCGCTTGGCTGTTGAGCATTTTCGTGTACCAAGGCTCCTCCTTTGGCGGCGCGTCGGGATCTTTCGCCGCCAGGTCCTCGCGCCACGCCTCCATGGCGTCGGCGAGCTTGGCGCGGCCTTCGAACACGGCCGAGAGCAGCTCACGTTCGGAGACGCTGCCGGCGACCTCCCCGGCCATCACCGGGGGCTCTGCGCCGACGACCGGCATCTGCGACACGCCAACCTTCATAGGGTTGCGCAGTCCAGGCGCGCTGGCACCTCTCGCCGCAGTACCAGCAAGCGCGCTTTTTGTTGTACCGGAGAACCTATCGCTGACCGAAGCCGCTCTCGTCGAGCCACTGGGCGTCGCTTTCCACGCGGTGCGTCGCGGGAGGGTCGCGGCGGGAGAGAGCGTGTACATCGCTGGTGCCGGTCCGATCGGACTGGGCGTGCTGCAGTCGGCTCGC
>CAJWOB010000175.1 GCA_913043885.1 uncultured Spirochaetaceae bacterium
CCCGCTTGCGTGGAACGAGCCATTCGTCTCGCGCCAGCCCCTCAACGTCGTGCGCGAGTACACTATCGCCCACGACGTTTCCCGCTACGCGCTACCGTGGGGCAGCGGGGTGCGGCGTGAACACCGACTTGCGAAGAAGAAGGGCTGGCCATTCATCACCCACCTCGAGGAAGGTTTCGACGCCGAGGTCCAGGCGGGCATCGACCTGCTGGAGCGGCTGCGCTGTCTCGACGACCACACGGTGATGATTCACTGCATCGGCTTCTCCGACGATGACATCCGCCGCGTGGCGCGCGCCGGCGCCCATGTGGTGTGGTGTGCGGCCTCCAACATCTACATGTTCAATGTCACCTGCAGGGTGCGGAAGATGATTGACAACGGGGTGAACGTCTCGATTGGCACCGACTCCACCCACACCGGCGCCATCAACATGTTCGAAGAGATCCGCTTCGCGCGACGCACCTACCGTCAGATGTACAATGAGGACATTGAGGCCTCGACACTGGTAGAGATGGTCACCACCCACCCGGCACGTGCGCTTCGCCTCGACGGAGTCTCCGGCTGCCTATCAGAGGGGGCACGGGCCGACGTGCTCATCATCGACCCCCGCCACGACGATCCCCACGAGGCCTTGGTGGGCGCACGCGTCGGCGATGTGGAGCTGCTCACCAGCGCTGGCACGCCCCTGTATGGATCGCCGAAGTTCGAGGAGCTGTTTGCCGCCGCCGATCTGGCGCGGTTCGGCGGCTACACCCGGGTGAGAGTGCAGGGCAAGCAGAAGCTGGTGGTGGGCGATCCTGTCGGCATGCTGCGCCAGCTGCGCAAGGCTATCGGCAAGCACAAGAACCTCGAGTTTCTCCCCGTAGAGGAGCCGCTACCGCGAGCGGGCAAGCGGACGGCCTCCGGCCCGAGACGGGCGAGGGTGCGCCATGCCTAAAGCCATCCAGTACCGGCCCAACTCGGTAATCTTCTTCCAGGGAGACGCCAGCGACAACGTCTACATCCTCAACGCCGGCACGGTCGTTATGACCTACAACGACATCGAGACCGGGCAGGAGATTCGTGAGCTGGTCAAGACCAACGAGTTCTTCGGGGTGCGGTCCGCGCTCGGTCGCTACGCCCGCGACGAGACCGCCATGGTGCTGGCACCAACCACCGTCGTGGCGTTCACCGTCCCCGAGTTCGAGCAGCTGTGCACCCAGCATACCCACGTGATCCTGCAGATGCTGAAGGTGTTCTCAACCCAGCTGCGCCGCATTAACCTGCAGCTTGAGAACATTCTGAGCACCGAGGACAAGAAAGATCCGGAGGAAGGGCTCTACACATCCGGTGAGTTCTACCTCAAGAACAAGCGCTACTCGGAGGCCCTCTACGCCTTCAAGCAGTACCTGGTCTATTACCCTTCCGGCAAGTTTGCCTCGCAGGCCGTCGAAAAGGCCAAGCAATGTGTGGACTTCTACGAGAAATATGGCCCCGGCACCCCGGTCGCAACCGGGCCGGCCGCGGCTACACCAACCGGCGCAACCATGGCGCCGGCTGACGACTCTGGCGGCGACATGTCCGATACCGCCAAGGAGTACTACGAGGGCGTCAGCATGATGAGTCAGCAGCAGTACGCGGAAGCCTTCGACGTGTTCATGAAGGTGGAGAACGAGGGCGACTCGGAGTTTGCTCCCAAAGCGCTGTTCGACGCCGGTCGCTGCCAGGCATCCCAGAAGGACTACGATGGTGCCATCAAGACGCTATCCGCTCTCCTGGAGAAGTATCCCAAACACCCCGACATTGCCGATGCGCTCCTGCTCATCGGCACCAGCCATCAGGCCAAGGGCGATACCACCCGCGCCGGGGCGCTGTACAAGAAGATCCTGACGATCGCCGAGGAAGGTGAGCCGGTCTATCGCAAGACCAAGAAGGCGCTCGCCGCGCTGCAACGGTAACCATGCTCAATCTCGACCCCTCGATGTTCAAACGCTTCGGTGTCACCTTCCAGAAGGGAGACATCATCTTTTGCGAGTTCGAGCCTGGTGACAACTTCTACCTCATCCAGTCTGGACGTGTTCACCTTCTGAAGATCATTGGTGGCATAGAGAAGACGCTGGACATCTTGAGCCCTGGCGAGATGTTCGGGGAGATGGCCATCCTGGAAGAGGCGCCACGCTCCGCTACCGCCATCGCGCTGGATACGGTAAAGGCGTTGGTGTTCAACAAGCAGAATTTCTCGGTGCTGATGCAGGGCAACCCACAGATCGCGCTGACGCTACTGCGGGTGTTTACCAAGCGCATCTTCGATGCCAAACGGCGCTTCATGATCCTGACCCTGGACGACATCGAGGCCCGCGTCGCCGACGTCTTCCTGATGCTCACAGAGAGCCAGGTCAGCGATTCGCTGACTGAAGGTCGGATCGAGTTCCCGACGTCGGTGGATGATATCGGCCAGTGGGCGGGGATTTCGCCGGCGAAGGCCAAAGAGGCGCTCAACCACTTCGTGGCGCAGCGGCGGGTAGAGCTCTATCCGAACAAAATCGTTGTCAAGAACATCAACGACTTCACGCGGTTCGTCAGCTCGCGACGGAACCAGGAATAGCCCGCCTGAAGGCGCGCGCCTACCTGCGCGCATCGGTCCCCATCTCCTCCGAGCACACCGCCACCAGTAGACACCCAATGGCGACGATCCGCGCCGCGACTGCCGCTGCATGCCTCCTGCTCCTGGCTTCGTGCGGCGGCGGGGGCGCACCCGGCGACGGCGAAGTGGTGGTATGGGTGACCGATCACCGCGAGGCGATCGGCGACTTCTCCGCTGCGCTGGTCACTATCGAGGCCGTGGAGTTGCACCGGCGCGGAGCACTACCCCAGGACGGATGGACACGGCTCGGCGCGGTGTCCGGCGCCATCGACCTGACGCAGTACCGCGACAGCAACGTCGAGCTCGGTCGCGCAGAGGTCCCAGCGCGCCGCTATGACGCGCTACGGCTGGTAGCCGGCGACATCGCCGGAACGCTTGCGGTTCGGGGGGCCGAAGGCACTCGGGTGGAGGTGCCGTTCGACCCATCGCCGATTTCCATCGCACTGCGGGTCGTCGCCGGCGAAACCACGCACCTCCTCGTGGATATCACCATCAACGACGTGCGCGACCATCCCGGGCAGACCTATCGTGGCGTCATCTTCAGCGCCGGCCCGATTGTCGCCGACAGCGCCCAGTGACACGGGACGGAGTCCCTGACGCAGACGTCCCTGACGGCAGTGCCAGGAGTGGCAGTGCCAGCACCTTCCGCGGGTTGGGAGCCACGCAGGCCCTCGCGGCGATAGAACAGGCCTACGGCCTTGCGCTGGACGGCACGCTCACCGAGTACGCCAGTTATGTGAACCGGGTCTACGGCATCCGCGACGACGGGGGCCGCGAATATGTGGCGAAGTTCTACCGCCCGGGGCGCTGGGATCAGGCGGCGCTGGTGGACGAACACCGCATGGTCGCCGACTGCGTCGCCGCCGAGCTGCCGGTGGTCGCACCGCTGGCCCGCGCCGACGGTGCCACGCTAAGCGAAGTGGTTCTCGGTGACCGGGACGACGGACACGCCGGGGAAGCGGCCGGAAAGGCGGGGACCTCCGGGCAGGGCATCCGTTTCGCCTGCTACCCGAAACGCGCCGGCCGCACTTTCGACGGCGACAGCGACGAAGACTGGTTCCGCATCGGCGGCTTGATCGGCCGGCTACATGCGGCGGCGCGACACGGCAGCGCTTCGAATCGCCTGGTTTGCACCCCCGACGGGTCGACCCGGTCCTTCGTCCGTCAGCTACGCCATGCGGGAGTGGTGACCGCCGCCCAGGCGGCTGAGTTCTTCGACCTGGCAGAGCGCTCGCTGGCGCTCCTGGCGCCACTGTTCGAGGGAGCGCCACACATCCGGCTGCACGGCGATTGTCATCGTGGCAACATCCTCGACCGGCCTGGCGAAGGTCTGCTTCTCATCGACTTCGACGACATGATGTGTGGTCCCGCGGTGCAGGACCTCTGGCTACTCCTCCCGGGTCGGTTGGACGAGTGCTCGCGCGAGCTCGGCCTCGTCCTAGAGGGGTACGAGCAATTCAGCGACTTCGACTACGCGCAGCTGCGGCTGGTGGAGCCGCTGCGGCTCATGCGGATGGTGTACTTCCTCGCCTGGTCGGCGTCTCAGCGCGAGGATCCGCGCTTTCGCGTGGCCAACCCCCACTGGGGCAGCGAGGCGTTCTGGCTGCAAGAGATCGAAGACCTCCGTACCCAGCTCGAGATCGCCGCCCAGGCAGCCTGATTTTCGGCGGTACGCTGCCCGGTCTCAGCAGCTGCTGCGGCAGCTGTTTCGACAGCTCTGCTGCCGCCTAGACAGCCCCGGTGTGCGCGCGGCCCCGCAGCAACGGGTAATCGGGCTTCTGCTCGGGCTCACCCACCCAGCGTGAGGCAGCACTCATGTAGTGAGTGGCCAGCCCGCGCCGCCGCGTGGTGGTGGTGTTGGGACCGGAGCGGTGCAGCAGCACGCTATGGTGGAACGAGCAGCTGCCGGCACTGAGGGTAATCGGCACCTCCGCGGAGCGGTTCAGAGCCTCTTCCGGCACCGTCTTGTCGGTCCGGTAGCCGACATCCCAGGCCAGACTATGGTCCTTGATGCCTTCCCGGTGACTACCGGGAATCACCCACAGGCAGCCGTTCTCGATGGTCACATCGTCGAGAGCCAGCCAGCACGTGACCAGGTCCGCCGGCTCGATGTGAAAATACGCCGAGTCCTGATGATACGTCTTCTCGATTCCGCCCGGTGGCTTCATGAACACCTGGTCGGAGAACAGCTTGATATCACTTCCGAGGATTTGTTCGACCACGTCGAGCACCGCAGGAGTGCGAGCGTGGTCCAGGAACCGAGCGTCGTGCGTGGCTGGTCCGTTGATCTTGCGGAGGTTTGATAGCTCCCGCTGCTTCTCCGCGCCCGGCTCGTACTCGATGAGCGCCTCCGGGAACGGGAGCTCGCCGTCGGCGATCTGCCGGACCCGCTCGCGAAGGTCCGCCACCTGCTCTGGGCCGATCAGGTTGTCGACCACGATATACCCTCGTTCCCGATACTCGCGGGCAAGCTCAGCCACGGGGTCGTTCTATCCGGCCGGCCAGCGACGATGCAAGCGCCGCCGCCTGGCCGGCCGGCGAGGGGCGCCGTCGCCCCGCCACGACAACCACATCTGCCGACACGCTGACGCCGCGCAGCGAGTAGCTGGTAAGTGACAGAACGAGCATCAGCCCCAGGACCGCGGGTTTCTACGCCAGGTCGCGGCTCGGATGCCCGGACAGGTACAGCGCGGCGTAGGGCAGCACCGTGGCCTGGAGCAAGAGATGCCACCCCAGGTAGGCGCGCGCGCTGCTGACCTGCCCAGCTGGCACGCCGCACGAGCTCAATCTGAATGCAGGCGAGGAACCAGAGGGAGCCAAACATCACCGCCGAGCCGGCGATGTGCGCCGGCTGGGCGATATCGGAAGGGGCCACGCCGCCAACGAAACCAAACGCAGCGCAGCCGGCAAGCAGCATGCGGGAGCGCCGAAAGGGCAAGCTGCTCGTCCGGCGGTAGTAAGCGTAGGCGGCAAGCGAGGCCGCCGAGGCCAGCAGCGTTGTAGCGGTGTATGCCACCATGGCGGCATGGTTTGGCAGCCCAGACAGCGTTCGCGTACGCCCGGCCCAGCTAAATGGGTACGCCCACAGGCGGAACGGCTCCCCGTAGATCATCACAGTCACCGCCAGCCCAGCCACGACGATCGCCCCCAGCCAGCACAGGTAGCGCCAGCTCTCGTCGAAGAGTGGAGGCTCCGGTGTGTCAGTTGGCGTCTGCGGGGGCAAACCCGTGCTCTCGAACATGGCCAACCGACCGCTCGACGAGCTCCGAAAGCAAGTCAGAGTCGCCGTCAGCCAAGCGCCTGATATACAGATGGGAGACGCCGGTGCGGTACACTCCAAGCTTTGCCAGCCGCTCCTGATAGCTTTGGAAGCCCGGCGTAGTGTAGAGCG
>CAJWOB010000176.1 GCA_913043885.1 uncultured Spirochaetaceae bacterium
GCTCTACGCTGTCGGCGGCTACGACGGGTCCTCCCGCCTCTCCTCGATGGAGCGCTTCGACAGCCGCGCCGGGAGGTGGGAGACCGCGGCGCCGATGCGGGAGAAGCGGGACAGGCTCGCGGCGGCGGTGCTGCCCGACGGCGCGCTCTACGCTGGCATCACCGGCTGCATGAAGACGGTTGCCCTGTACGAGAGCTTCGGCATGCGGGCGACCATCCACGGCGGCGGTTGGGGAAATCTCCACGTCTACGGTGCTACCAACCACAACACCATCCAGTACTTCGAGCGCGGCTTGCTGGCGCCCGGACACGACGAGGCCTACGAGGTCCCTCCACCCTACATGAAAACGATTTGTGATCCGATGGACGACGACGGCAACGTCATCTTGCCAACCAAGCCAGGGCTCGGCATGGAGCTCGACTGGGACTACATCGACAACAACCGGATCTGAGACAAAAAGAAGGAGGGGGCAAGTGCCCCCTCCTTCTTACGCAGAAACTCTACCTGCCCTACGGATTGGGCCGGTTGGGAGTTCCCACCGGATCGAAGCCCATCTCTTCCTTCAGGCTCTGGTCGATCCAGAGGTAACGGAAGACCTCCTGCAGCTGGCCATCGGTGATGGCGCTCTCGCCAAAGTGGTTGCGCACCCACGGCCACCAGTAGTGCCCGTCGGGCGAGCTACCGAGCAGCACAGCGGGCACGTCACTCAGGATGATCGGACCCACTTCCTTGATCAGGGCGTTCTGCCTGTCCCGATCGCGCTCTTCCTGTATCCGGCGGATGTAGTCCTCGGTAACCGGCGTCTGGTAGAGACTATGGTTCAGGAATCCGGTCGACGAGACGCTGTTGACCAGCGAGAGCACCGGGTTGGCGAGCTCCATTCCGAGCTGAACCACACCGCTGTAGTTACGCGAATACTGGTTCTCTCGGAAGGTCAGCCACTCCTGCGCGAAGATGTTGACCTCGACGCCGATCTCCGCTCACTGCTCCTTGAGGAGTGAGGCAATGTCGGTCCATTCGATGCCACTGCCGAGACCACGCGTGCTTACCAGGAAGTCGATCTCGAACCCATTCGGATAGCCAGCATCGGCGAGTATCTGCCTGGCTTTCGCCGGGTCGTAGTCATACAGCTCCCGCGCCTCCGCCGGCAGCTGCTCTATCGGCGTGTAGACAGCCGGGTTGCCATAGTAGATCGGATAGGCGTGCAACGGCAGATCTCCGGAACGCAGCATCCTGCGTGTGGCGTTGATGTCGGTGCCGATCATCATGGCGCGCCGGACGTCTCTGTTGTCGAAGGGCGGTTCGTCAAACCGCAACCCCACGGTGGTTACCCCATCTGCATAGCTGGCACTCAGGAGCTCGGGATTGGTCCGATCGAGACCCTCCCAGTCCTGGCTTCCCGGGCTATCGTGGAAGGCGATGCTCGCGGTGCGCAGCGCGGCTATTCGCGTGCTCGGGTCCGGGATGATAGGAATCACCATCTCGTCGATAAAGGGCATCTGATACTCTTTGCCACCGATGGTTACCTTGTCCCAGTAGATCCGGTTGCGGGTAAAGGACATGTGCGACCCGATGACGTATTCCTTGATCGCAAACGGCCCCGTGCCGATGTGATTCTCGTACTTGCTCGGATCGAACGCCCGGGTCTCTGGCGCCTCGATGGTGGAGCGATCCTCGTAGCGGAGGAAGTACATCAGCTTGTCGGCCGAGAACTCCGGCATCTCGAGAACGACCTCGTACTTACCGGTGGCGTACACATCCCCGAGGGCGCCGTCGAAGCGGTTGCCCATGGGGCTGGAGCGGAAATACTCGACGTCCGAGGCAAGGTCCTCGGCCACCAGCTCTCGCGGTGCCGCCATTACGCCACGGGCAATCTGGTCGTCGGTCGGGGCCCACGTGATCCCGGGACGTACCTGCCAGGTGATCTTGTCGTTCTCGATCTCCCAGCTCTCGATCAGCTGCCCCTTGATGAAGTCCGGGTGGTGGAAAGCGTTGGTCTGAAACGACCATTCACCAGTACCGAAGCCGCCGTAGGTCTCGTTGTCCCCGTAGATCGGCCGCTCCTGCATGATGGAGAGCCATCCGAACGTGTCGGGGTTCGCCGCCATGGTATCGGGGTCTGCCGCGTCGGTGCCGGCCTTACCGATAAAGACGGTAAAGGTGCCGCCGTATTGAGGCACGGTGATGCCACCATACTTTGCGGCGACATCACCGCCGCCAGGTACCACCTCGACCTCGGTCGTGCCGGTTGCGGCCGTGTCGGCTTCGCCGCCGGCAAATGCCATGGTCGCGGTTAGCATGATGCTGAAACCCAACCAAGTGACCTTCTTTCCTATAGCTGACCGGTGTGCCGATCGCGCAGTTCCGCTTCCGCAACAGGCAGACCGATACGGACGATACCCATCCCACCACGTCGGGACGGTCGCTGGTCGAGCTATGCCGTGGAGGGGCACCGGACCACTGGCGGCAGGAGGCGCATGTGGAGTCCTACCCCTACTTCGGCCCTGGGACGCGGGGCTCCTGGGCGCGTACGGTGCGTACCGCCAGGTGGCGTTACACCCTCTACCCGGACGGAAACGGCGAGCAGCTATTCGACCTGGAAGCCGATCCCGATGAACAGAACAATCTCGCCAACGACCTGGCGCATGCCACTGAGCGCCACGAGCTGAAGGACCGACTGATGGAGCAGATCATCCGCCAGGACTTCCCCGTCCCGCCGCGCGACCTGTTTATGTTCGGCATCCACTGATGTCTGATCGGGTAGATCGGCCCAACATCCTCTGGGTGTCCGTGGAGGACATCAATCCGTTACTCGGCTGCTACGGCGACAGCTACGCCACCACCCCTCACCTCGATGCGTTCGCGCGCCAGGGTAACCGTTACGCCAACGCCCACTCGATGGCGCCGGTCTGCTCCGCGTCACGGGCGGCAATCATCACCGGAATGGCCCCGAGCTCGCTGGGCACCCACCATCATCACTCGGCCGCCACCGCACCGGACTTCGTGCGTCTGATGCCCGCGTACCTGCGCGACGCCGGCTACTTCACGTCGAACTGCATCAAGACCGACTACAACCTGGCCGACACGTTTCGCCCACACCACGGCGCCGCCATTACCCGCGATGCCTGGGCCGAGTGGCACGACGACGCTCACTGGCGCCAACGCCGCGAGGAGGCAGCCCTTCTTCTCGGTGTTCAACTACGGCGAGAGCCACTCGTTCATGACGAGGGAACCCGACGACGTAGTGGTGGCGGAACGCCTCAATCTGCTGCAGCCGGGGGACTTCCACGATCCAGCGGCGGTGCCGTTGCCCCCGTACCACCCTGACTATCCAGAGATCCGCCGGGTCTGGTCGCGGTACTACGACGCCGTTACCCAGATCGACTACCACGTGGGACGACACCTGCGCGAGCTCGAGGAGGATGGCGTCGAGGACAACACCATCGTGGTGTTCTGGGCCGATCACGGCACCGGCACGCTGCGCGCCAAGCACTGGTTGTGGGAGCAGGGCGACCACGTGCCCCTCATCGTCCGCTACCCCGCGCGGTGGCAGCACCTGGCGCCGGAGTCGCCCGGCACCACCGTGGAGGAGCCGGTAACCACGCTCGATCTAGCCGCATCCACCCTGGCGATGGCGGGGGTGCCGATTCCGTCGCACATGCAGAGCCAGCCGGTGCTGTGCCGTCCGCAGGCGGCAACTCCCGCAACTGCCACCTCCACCGCCCATCGCGAAGATGTGCTGTCCGGCCGCGATCGCCTGGACACCCGCCTCGAGCTGGTGCGTGCCGTGCGCGGTCGGCACCTGCGCTACCAACGCAACTTCTTTCCCCACCTGCCCTACTTCCGCTACGAGAACTCCCTGTACTGGTCCGAGTACATCCGCATCTGGGACCGGATGGCGCGCTCGGGCAAGCTCCGCGGCGCGCAGCGTCAGATTGCCGCCAAGCGCAAACCCTTCGAGGAGCTCTACGACGGCGCCACCGACCCCTACTTCGTAACCGATCTCGCCGGCGAAGAGCGCCACCAGCAGAGCCTCACCGAGATGCGGGGGCAGCTATACGAGTGGATGATCGAGCACCGCGATCTCGGCCTCATCGACGAGCCGGAGCTGCACGAGCGCGCGGCTGGCGGGCCACTGTGGGAGGTGGGTCAGCAGCTGGACAACTACGAGCGCATTCTCGAGACGGCCGACCTGTCGCGGCACGGCGGTAGCCAGCATGCGGCGATGCTGGAGCGGGCCGGCGACGACGATTCGGCGATTCGGCGATTCGGTATTGGGCCGTCACCGGCCTGGCCATCGGCCAGTTCGACGACCAGCAGACCAAAGCGACACTCGAAGGGGGGCTTGGCGACTCCGCGGTCAGCGTCCGCATCGCCGCCGCCGACGCGTTGTGCCGCCTCGGCTCTCATCAGGCGGCCCTCCCCGCGCTTATCGACGCGCTCGAACATCCTCTGGTGATGGCCCGCGGGCCGGCGGCTAACGTGCTCGACTCGCAGCCTCCGGCGGCGGCGCCGTCGCTGCGCCCTGCCCTGGAGCCGCTGCGGCACGCCATTGCCAGACTCGGCGACGGGCTGCTCGATGTGCAGTACCGGTTCCCGATGGAGCGAGCCGTCGCCGCCATCGAAGGATCCACCGACTACTATCGCTGGCCGGACTGAGTGTCGGCGGACGTCGAGTGCCAAGCGCGATGATCGAATCGATGTATCAGCCTGTACGACCTCTGTGGCCTCACGCTCCCCAGCCGGTGGGCCATGGCGCCCATGACGCGCAAGAAGTCCCCGGGCAGATCGCCGACGATCACTGTCGCCGAGCACTATCGACGCCGAGCGGCAGGCGGCGTCGGACTGATCATTACGGAGGGGACCCTGGTCGATCACCCCCTCGCCTCCGCCGACAGCGACATCCCGCAGATCACGCCCGCCACCGTCGACGCCTGGCGCGGAGTGGTGGACGCAGTACACCGAGAAGGCGCCGGCGTCTTTCTCCAGCTGTGCCACCAGGGCCCCGTAGCGCGGCCCGGAATCTCCGCCACACGCGTGATGGAAAATGGAAGAGAGGTAGTCGCGAAGGCAGACTCCCAGCAGGAGCAGAGCCTTGCCGACGCCTTCGTGCGCAGCGCCGACTCGGCCAGGGCAGCCGGATTCGATGGCGTGGAGCTCCACGGCGCGCACGCGTATCTGTTGGACAGCTTCCTGCGGGCGGGTCGAGTGGACTACCTCTGCGACGTGGTAAACGAGACGCGCAGCGGGGTCGGTGCCGAGCTCATCCTCGCGCTGCGCTTCTCACAGTGGACGGTACGCGACCACGCGGCCCGGCAGTTCGACTCGCCGCAACAGCTGGAGCGTGCGCTGCTACCTCTGAAGGAAGCGGGTATCGACGTGTTCCACGCCAGCACGCGTCGCTTCTGGGTGCCGGAATTCGCAGACAGCGATCTCAACCTCGCGGGGTGGACGCGCAACATCACCGACGCTCCCACCATTACCGTTGGCAACATCGGCTTGGTCACGAGCCAGTTCTGCGGCGACGGCCCGGAGAGCGCCGGCGAGCTGCAACGCAGATTCGATCGCGGGGAGTTCGACATGGCCGCGATCGGCCGTCCCCTCATCAGCGACGCGGAGTGGTGCGACAAGGTTCGCGATGGCCGCACGGACGCCATCGTCGACTACACGTCCGAGGCCAACGAGATCTATCCGTAACGCACGAGCGCGGTCACCGACGCCGTGGTCAGTAGGTCCACTGCCGCGGCGTCGGCCGCTCGCGAGCCAGGAGCCGCTGCAACAGCGTTAGCCGCGCCTCCTGGAGGCGACCGGTGTAGGCTGGATCGGCAGCGACGTCGAGGTAGGCCTGCGGGTCGCTCTCCAGATCGAACAGCGCCTCCTCGCCGGACGACTCCACGACGTAGCGGAGACCCGGGTCCTGAATGGAGGGGCCGAGGCTGCTATTGATCGGTCCGACGGACACGAAGGAGGCAGACAGGAGCCAGAGGCCGAGGAGGAGCCAGAGGCCG
>CAJWOB010000177.1 GCA_913043885.1 uncultured Spirochaetaceae bacterium
CGGTGGGCTGCACCGCGGACGAGGTCCGGACCCTCTGCGCCGGCACCGCGCCGGTCTGGGTCGCCGCCATGCCCTCCGGTAGCGGCGCCCACCCGGACCGCGCCAGGAGCGTCTCGGCCTCCGCGTGCGCGAGCACGAGATCCGGCGCGACACCGGGGAGGGGCAGGGCGCCGCTGACCAACAGGACCTGTGGCTCGAAGGGGCCAGCTGGCTGCGCGACGCCGGCTTCGAGCAGTACGAGACGGTGCATTTCGGCCGCGCCGGCAGCCGCTCTCGCTACGTCGTTCATGTGGCCCAGCTGCACCCGCTGGTCGCGGTAGGACCCGGCGCGGAGGGCCTGCTGCCGGTCGAGCGGGCGGCAGGCGGCATCGCGGCGGCGCGCACCTGGTATGGCCACTCGCTGGCCGGCTACCTGCATGCCGCTGACGGCGGCTATCGGCAGGAGCCGGTCGACGGCCGCACGCTGGCGGCCGACGCGCTGCTTGGCGGTCTGCGCCTTGCCGCAGGGGTCGAGCGGGTTACGTGGCGCCGCCGCTTCGGCGCCCCGGCCGAGGCCGCGCTCGACGGCGTGGTAGCGCGCTGGCAGGAGCACGGCCTCGCGGTCGCCGACGATGAGGGGTGGCGGCTCACCGCCAACGGTGCCCTCCGCTCCGATGGGCTGGCCGCCGAGGCGGTGGCGGCCCTACCGGAAGCCGTCTCGCTGGTCTGGCCGTGACGGCTCGCCGGGCCCGGCGGCTGCGCCACGGGCGACCGTGCCTCTGGCGGCTGCGCCACCGAATCTGGCGACGTCCTTGATCATGGTCATCAGAATGATCGACCCACCGCTGATGGACGCGATCGCCAGCACCGCCATGGTCTGTGCGCCCAGGACCCCAACCAGGTTGATCGCTATGACGGCGCCGAGCAGCAGCCGGATGCCGGTGACGAAGGTATGTACGGACATGTACTCAGTGGTCCGCCCCTCGGGAGCGACCCGGGTGACCCACAGATTCCAGGCGATGTTGCCACCGGCGAAGGTGTTGCCGTTGATGACGGCGGCAAGGAACAACGCCGCCGGCGTGGAAACGAGAAAGTAGAGGGCGATCCCCACCACGGAAGTCAGGTTGATGGCCACTCTGACCGCCATCAGGTTGTAGCGGTCGAACAGGTAGCCCCACAGCGGAGTGAGCAGAATGCGGGTGATATCCGGGATCGTGCCCACGATCAGCGCAACGCTCGCCGGGGGGAGCGATAGTCCGAACTGGTCCTCCGACAGATAAATGACCCGAAGTGGCCCGATGATGGCCATTCCCAGTCCAAAGAGCGCCCATCCGAGAATCACCCGACCAAAGGCGCGGTCCCGCCACAACAGGGAGATTGCGCCGAACACCCGCTCCGCGGCCTGGCGTCGCGCTTCGGCGGCCGGTCGGTCGCGTGCCGGCATGGCCGCCACCAGCAGCGATGCCACCAATCCCGCCGCGGCCATCACCAGCAATAGCCCGGTGGCGTTGTCCAGCGACACATCGAGAAGCCGCCCGCCGATGACGTGGAAGCCGGCGCTGCCGAGGATCAGGCCGACGCTGCCAACTGCGTACAGGCGGCCGCGCAGCGCGGCGGGGTAGTTGTCGCTGAAGATCGTAGTGAGCAACGGGCTGGTGGAGATCCAGACGGCCGTTCCCACAACCAGCCACGTGGTGAACCCCGCGACTCCCGGCGACAGGGCGGCGCCGAGGGTGCAGCAGGCGGACGCCAGCAGCATGAGGCTGGTCATGCGGCTCACGGAGAGCCTCGCCCGCGCGTACAGCACCGCCACGAACAGCGTGGCCAGCATGCCGAGGCCCATAGCGCTGGAAATCGCGGTCTTCGCCAGCTCGCCGGCCTGGAACCGCTCCACGGCGATCAGTAGGAAGAACGTGCGCGGCCCGGTCTCCACCATGCCGTAGCTGAGGGCGCGGCCGAGATCGAGAGAGAGGGTGCGGCGTGCAGTACGCGGGAGCCGAGCCCAGGTTTTCACTGAGCTGCCCCAGCTGCCACGTCGCCAGGGTACCGGCGGTCGCGCCACTTGGCGAACGCCCCCCCGCCGTCTATCGTTTGTGGAGTCGCTTTTCGCGGCCCGTCTATAGCTATCAATGTCAGGTCACAGCAAATGGCACTCCATTCGCCACAAGAAGGGCGCGACCGACGCCAAGCGCGGCAAGATGTTCACCAAGCTGATCAAGGAGATCACGGTGGCGGCCCGTCTCGGCGGCGAGGACGAGGATGCCAACCCGCGTCTGCGCACCGCCGTGCTCAAGGCCAAGGGCGCCAACATGCCCAAGGAAAACATCGAGCGTGCCATCAAGAAGGGCGCCGGTGGCGAGGATGGCAGTGAGTTCAGCGAGCTCATGTACGAGGCCTACGGGCCCGGTGGCGTCGCGCTGCTGATCGAGGTGCTCACCGACAACAAGAACCGGTCGGCCGCCGAGATTCGCAACCTGCTGACCAAGTCCGGCGGCAATCTGGGTGAGTCGGGGTCGGTTGCCTACATGTTCGCCCGCAGGGGCGTCATCGGCTTCGACTCCGAGCGTTACAGCGAGGACGAGGTGATGGAGGTCGCTCTGGAGGCGGGGGCCGACGACGTGTCCGCCGACGGCGACACCATCGAGGTGCTCACCGAGCAGGAGAGCTTTCACCAGACGTTGCGGGCACTCGAGACAGCTGGCCTCGAGCACACCATGGCCGAGCTCGCCTGGCTACCGGAGGCCAGCATCGCCGTCGACTTCAGCAAGTCCGAGTCGGCGCTGCGGCTCATCGAGGCGCTGGAAGACCACGACGACGTTCAGCAGGTATCGACTAACATGGAAGCGCCGGAGGCCGTTCCCGCCGACTGAGGTCGCGCGGTGCAGCGGCCCAACGGGAGGGGGCCAGATGCACACAGTGCTGGGCATCGATCCGGGTCTGGCCGCCACCGGCTACGGCCTGGTGGCCTCGGCGGGCAACCGCATTTCCCACATCGACCACGGCGTCATCCGTACTGCCGCGGCGGAGGAGTACGGTCAGCGGCTGTTGGCCATTCGCGACCGACTGCAGGCAATCGTCGTCGAGCATCGCCCCGAGGAGGCAGCCATCGAGCACCTCTACTTCTCACGCAACGTGAAGACGGCCATTCCGGTGGCGCAAGCGCGCGGGGTCATCATCCTCGTGCTTACCGAGCTCGGCGTTCCTTTCAGCGAGTACCAGCCTGGGGTCATCAAGCAGGCGGTGGCTGGCCAACAGAGGGCGGAGAAGCAGCAGGTAATCGGTGCCGTGCGCCTGGTGCTCGGTCTGCCGGAGGAGCCGGCCGCCTCCCATAGCGCCGACGCGCTGGCGGTGGCGCTGTGCCACTGCCAGCATGCCGGGGTGCGGGCGGCGGTGGAGATGGCTTCAGCGGCGCAGGCCGCGGCAGCTGCGCAATCGGGAGCGACTGCCACATGATCGCCAGCGTCAGCGGCACGCTCACCTACAAGGGGACGGAGACCGCCCTGGTGGACAACCACGGTCTGGAGTGGGAGCTGCACACCTCGAGCCGCAGCCTGGAAGCGCTGCCCTCTGTCGGCAGCGAGGTGCACGTGTTCACGCACCTCCACCATCGCGACGATCAGATGAAGCTCTACGGCTTCGCCAGTCGCGAGGAGCGCAACCTATTCCTCGATTTGCTGAGGGTCGACGGCGTCGGACCTCGGTTGGTGCTCAAGATCCTCTCCGGCATCGGTAGCGAGGAGCTGGCCCAGGCGCTGGAGGCCGGCGACCTGCACCGGCTCACGCAGATACCCGGCCTCGGCACCAAGACCGCGCAGAAGATGATCCTGGCGCTCAAGGGCAAGCTCACCCTCGACGGGGGCGTAGGGGGCAGCGGGGCGACGGGCGCCGCGGGCCAGGGTGGGGGAGTGGAGGCCGACCTCACCGCCGCACTGGTCAAGATGGGCTTCGGCCAACGCGAGTCCCGCGAGGCGGTGCAGGGGGCCATCCATGCCGCTCAGGCCGACGGCGCGGAGGGGAGGGCGCTCGAGGAGCAGGTGCTGCGGATGGCCGCTGCCCAGCTGAGCGCACTGACGACCGGTGAGTGACGCTCGCCGAAGCGGCGACCGTCACGATCCCCGGGAAGCCGTGCCCGGCGGCGACGCCCGTCCGGTAAGCGGCCAGCGCATGGCCGAGGACGCCGACGAGGCGCGCCTGCGCCCGCAGCGGCTCACCGACTTCGTCGGCCAGGCACGTCTGCGCGAGAACTTGGCGGTGTTCATCGCCGCCGCCCGCGAGCGAGGCGAGAGCCTCGACCACACCTTCTTCAGTGGGCCGCCCGGCCTCGGCAAGACCACGCTGGCCGCCATCATTGCCAATGAGATGGGAGTTGAGCTCACCTCGACCGCCGCTCCCGCGCTGGAAAAGACCGGCGACCTGGTAGCGATCCTGACCAACCTCGGCCGCCACAACGTGTTCTTCATCGACGAGATCCATCGGCTGCGCCCTCCCGTCGAGGAGCTGCTCTACACCGCCATGGAGGACTATGAGATCGATGTGGTCATCGGTCAGGGCCCGGCGGCGCGCACCCTCAAGATCCCGCTGCCGCCCTTTACCCTCGTGGGTGCCACCACCAAGACCGGGCTGGTGTCCGGCCCCCTGTACAGCCGCTTCGGCATTACCTCGCGCCTGGATTTCTACGACGCCGACGAGATCGGCACCATCATCCACCGCACTGCCGAGATTCTTCAGGTGAAGCTCGATCGCGGCGCCGCCGAACAGTTGGCGGGCTGCTCGCGGGGCACGCCGAGGGTGGCCAACCGTCTGGTGCGGCGGATGCGCGACTTCGGTCAGGTGTGGGCAGACGGCGGTGTCAGCCCCGATATCGTCACCAGAGGTCTGGCCGCCCTCGACGTCGACCAGCAGGGGCTCGACAAGGTCGATCGTGAGATCCTCGAGACCATCATCACCAAGTACCAGGGTGGCCCGGTGGGTTCGGAAACCCTGGCGATCTCGATTAGCGAGGCGGTGGACACCCTCGAGGATGTCTACGAGCCGTTTCTGATTCAGCGCGGCTTCCTGAAGCGTACGGCCCGCGGCCGGATGGTCACCGAGCTGGCGTACCAACACCTGGGGATGAAGCCGCGTGCTGGCGGCGAAGAGGATGGAGGCCAGCAGGTTCTCTTTTGATCTGCCGCCGGAGCTGATTGCCCAGCACCCCCCCGACCGACGTGGCCAGTCGCGTCTGATGGTGTTGCCGGCGGGAGGTGACCCCGAGCACCGTCACTTCAGCGAGCTTCCTGAGCTGCTGCGCGACGGCGACGTGATGGTGATCAACGATACGCGGGTGCGCCACTCGCGGCTGCGGGGACTGCCCGCTGGCGGTGGCGGCAAGGCGGTCGAGTTCCTTCTCGTAGCGCCGGACGCCGGCGACCTCAGCCGATGGCAGGCCATGGCACGGGGCGGCCGCCGGCTGGTGGGGCGGCGGTTTCAGTTCCCCGAGACGCGTGAGGCAGAGGTAGAGAGCGAGGCCTCAGGACAGCTGTGGCTGCGGTTCGACGCGCCGCTCGACGATGCCTATTTCGACGCCCACGGGGCGGTACCGTTGCCGCCCTACATCGAGCGCGAGGCGGGGCCGGCGGACGCCGCACGGTATCAGACCATCTACGCCGAGCGCACCGGATCCGCGGCGGCCCCGACCGCGGGCCTGCACTTCGACGCGGCCCTGCTCGAACGGCTACGCGGCCGGGGCGTGCAGGTGGTCCCCCTCACCCTGGAGGTGGGAGTGGGCACCTTTACGCCGATCCGGACCGAGCGCATCGAGGAACACCGGATGCACCTGGAGCGCTACGAGGTCTACCACCAGTAGCCCGTGCACCCGGGAACTTCACGATGCCAGAACCGCGGGAACAAGCACACTCCGTAGCGGAGCAACCGGATGTGGCACCGGTTTTGCAGCCGCCCGATCCTACGTGACAGAGCAAGCCGAGTTCGATTTGGTATGCTCTGGAGGAGATGTGACGAATT
>CAJWOB010000178.1 GCA_913043885.1 uncultured Spirochaetaceae bacterium
GATGTGGCTCCAGAAGCGCTCGAGCGTCCGCTCGCCCGAGACCCACTTCTGGCAGAAGACGCCGACGACGCGCTGGACGTCGCGGTGGTCTTCCAGGAAGGAGACCAGGAAGCCCTCCAGTTCACCATCGTCGGCCTCCGACCTGACGAACACGGCCACGCCCGGGTGCCGCGCGATGTGTATGAGCGTACCGTCGCCGATCTATCGGCAAAGCGGAGCGAGGAGCCGTTCAGCACCTTCCTGCGCCCGCCCTACGTGTCGGTGTCGCGCATCCTCAGCCACTCGAATGCCGCTGGTGACTAGTCGGCACTGGCTGCACTCCGGCCTGGTCGGCGCGTGGTGCCTGGCGGCCGTCGCCATCGTTCACGCCGGGCCTCTCCTCATCAACACCGGCCACGTGGGCACGGTCACCGCCCTCGTCACCGTTCCTAGCCAGCAGGTTCTGGTGTCCGGCGGCGAGGATGGCGCCGTGCGGGTGTGGAACACAGGCACCCATGCAATCCGCCAGCATCTCCGCGTCGGGCTGCAGCCCATCGTCGACCTCGCCGTCCACCCGACGCGACCGCTGGTGGCTGTGCTCCGCCAGACCGACGCGGCCGGTGCCGGCCTCGAGCTGAGCGTGTGGGATTGGCGTGCCGGCGAGGAGCGCCACCGTCGCCAGCTGGACGGACCACCGCTATATCTGGGCTTCTCCTCGAAGGGGACCTGGCTTGTCTACACGCGCCCGGAGTGGGAGAGCGTGGTGCTGCTCGACGCCCAAACCGGCAGCCAGCGGACGTGGCCGGGCTTCGGCATCGTCTCGTTCGTGGCCACCTCCACCAGCGAGCGCACGCTCATGGCCTACCAGCCTAGCGGACGCATCAGCTACTGGAGCATGGCCACCCGCCGCCAGTCGTCGGCGCTGGACACCGCGCCGGCGTTGGAGGACCTCGCGCTCAGCAACGACAAGTCGCTGTTGATCGGCCGCAACGGCGCTCGTCTGCTCGGCGTAGACGTGGTCACCGGCGGGGTGGCGGTGGAGGTGGACGCCGCACAGGCGCTGGGGCCCATCGACGCCCCCCGCGCGGGTCTATCGGCAGGCGTCTCCCCGACCATGGCGGAGGTCGTTCTTGCCGGCAGAACCGGCGGCGGCCAGATCCGTCTCGCCGCGTTCGACCACCGCCGCGGAATGACCCCGACCTGGAGCGCAGAGCTTCCCGCGGAGGTGGCGTCGTTGGCCCTGGGCACGCGCGGCGCGTACATCGGCTCCACCGACGGCATTTGGCGGGTGGCGCCATTCAGTTTGGCCAGCGCCTTCAGCGAGGATCAGCTGGCTCCGATCTCGAGCCTGGCCTTCGCCGACGGCCATATGGTGGTCGGCGGCGGGGAACAGGTGGCCGTCGTGCGGTCATCGTTCTTTGACGTCGGTCCGGCGCCATCGAGGGCTCGCGGGCGAGAGCCGGCATCGCGCCAGGTGCCCACGGTTACCGTGTTCGATGTCGAGGGCCACCTGCCAGGTGCGGTCGATGTGGCATCGCCCCCTTGGCTGGCGGCAAGCAGCGACGCAACACCTATCTGGGTGTGGAATGCCGACGGCAGCGACGGGCGGCTGGCGGTGCTGGATCCATTGCGGCGCCGGCTGCGCATGGCACCGCTGGCGTTCCCATCGCCCCTGGCTGCCGTCACACCGCACGGCGACATGCTGCTTGCGCGCGAGCCGTCCGGCGTGCTGACGCTGCTCGATGCGGTATCGGTTGCCAGGAGCGCCGCCTCGTTGGACAGCGACATCGCCGACGAGGAGCTGATGGCACAGTTGGTGCGCGGACAGTTCTGGACGCCGGGGGTAACCGACGCCACGGTCGTCGGCGAGCGATTGGTGGCCGCTACCGCCCGCGGCTCCGACATCGCCACCGCGCTGGTGCAGATCGACATCGCGACCACCGAAACCGTGCCGCTGTCCGATCCTGCGCTGGTTATCTACGACCTCGAGCATACCCTCGGCACGCTGGTAACCCTCGGTATCGAGCCGGGCGCCACCGGGCCAGTGACCGTGCTCAAACAGCACTCCGGGCCGAGCTACCGCTCCAAGCGAACCATCCATCGCGTCGCCAACGAGGATCTGGGGGCCAGCGTGGTGGTCGATCCGGCCGGCCGGCGGTTCTATAGCTCCCTCGGCAGCGGCGCGGTCAGAGAGTGGACCGGCGCGCGACTGGTCGACCTGGAGGAGTCGGGGCACCAGCCGCGGCGGCTCTACGTCATCGGCGATCGACTGGTGGCACTCAACACCGACCGCACGTTGTCGGTGTGGGACCGCACCAGCCGCGAGCTGCTCCTGGACGTATATCTGTTCCGCGACCACGAGTGGTTGGCCGCCACCGCGGACGGGGTGGTGTTGAGCTCGCGCGACAGCTCTCGCTATCTTGCGGCCGCCGCCGACGCCGCGCTCGCCGGCCGGTAGCCAGCCGGTATCCGTTACGGGTTCTGCCGCGACAACGACTCGAACTTGGTGTACTCGGGTATGAAGGTGAGGGAGACCTTGCCAACCGGCCCGTTCCGCTGCTTGGCGACGATGAGGTCGGTTTCGTTGTCGCCAGGGCCGCCATCGGCTGGACGCTCGCGGTGGAGGAACATCACCACATCGGCATCTTGCTCGATCGAGCCCGACTCGCGCAGGTCTGCCAGGGCAGGCACCTTTCCCTCGGTCTCGCGCCTGACCTGAGACAACGCGACTACCGGCACGCTGAGCTCGCGTGCCAGCGCCTTCAACGACCGGCTGATCTCCGCGATCTGCTCGTGGCGCGGCAGCTCTTGATGCTCGGAAGTTATCAGCGTCAGGTAGTCGATGAAGATGATGGCGACGTTGTGATTCGCGCGCATTCGACGCGCCTGTGCTCGAAGGTCGAGCAGGCGCAGGTTGGGGGAGTCCTCGATGAACAGCGGCGCGTCATAGATACGCCCAGCCGCCTCGGTAATCTTGTGAAAATCAGCGTGGCGCAGCAGGCCGGAACGGATCCGGCTCGAATCGAGCCGCGCCTCGCTGCTCAACAGCCGCTGCATCAGCGCCATTGCCGACATCTCGAGGGTGAACAGCCCCACCGGCTGGCGCGGCTCCTGCACGGCGATATTCGCCGCCATGGTCAGCGCCAGGGCGGTCTTACCAACCGACGGTCGGGCGCCGATGATGATGAACTCCGACTCCTGAAAGCCGCTGGTAAGATTGTCTAGGTCGGCGAAACCGCTGGGCACCCCAGTGTAGCTGCCACTCGAGTGGTACAGATTCTCGATAACGGTGACTGTCTCGGCGATGATCTCCTTGGCCTGCCGGTAGGAGCCAGCGTGCTGGCGGTCGTTGATCTCGAAGATCTGCCGCTCCGCCTCCTCGACGATGTAGTCGGTGGCGACGGAGCTCTCGAACGAGCTGGCCACGATCTCGGAAGCGATGCGTGCTAGCTCGCGACGGACGCTGAGCGCCTGAACGATCTTGGCGTAGTACTCGACGTTGGCACTGGTCGGCACCGATGAGGTGAGCTGGGACACGGACGCTCGCCCGCCCACCGCTTCGAGGTCGCCGCGACGACTTAGCTCCTCGCTGAGGGTAATGAGATCGATCGCGTCGTTGCGATCGAACAGGGCGAGGATGGCCCCGTAGATCTTGCGGTGGGCGGCCCGGTAGAAGTCCTCCTCGCGCAGGTACCGAAGCACCGTCGATAGCGCTTCGGGATCGAGGAGGAGGGCGCCGAGTGTCGCTACCTCGGCACTTATGTCGTGTGGCGGGACGGCCCCGGGGAGGGAAGACGGCGCGGCCGGCGCGTGCGCCTCGGCCACTGGCGGCGCGTGCGCCTAGTCGGCAACCGGCTCGGCAGCTTCGTCCGAAGCAGCCTCGGCCGAAGCCTGAGATTCGGCGGACGCACCAGCATCGGCCGAACCTGCTGCATCAGCCGCGCCTTCCGGAGCCGGCTCCGATTCGCCGCCGTCGGTCTCGTCGCTCGCAGCCGCGGCTGCGGCAGCACTGCCCCCTTCGCCGGTGATAATCACCTTCAGGTTCGCGGATTCACTCTCGTACAGGCGCAGCCGTACTTCGTGTTCGCCGATGGTCTTGAGCGAGTGGTCGGGCACCTCGATGCGACGCCGATCGATCTCGTAACCACGGCTCTCCAGCTCGGCGGCGATGGCGGCGTTGGTGATGGAGCCAAACAGCTTGCCGGTATCGCCGGCGGTCATCTCGAAGGTCAGCGTTTCGGCCTCGAGGCGGTCGCGCAGGCTCACGGCGCTGGCGCGCTTGTCCGCCTTGCGCTTCTCGATGGCGTCGCGATGGTGCTCGAGCTGGGCGACGGCATGCGTGGAGTAGCGAACCGCCGCCTTCTGCCGCAGCAGGAAGTTGCGGGCGTATCCGGCGGCCACCTCGCAGACGTCCCCCTCCTCGCCAAGTCCTAGCACGTCCTCCTGCAGTATCACTTTCATGTCAGTCTCCTTGTTCCTGGTCGTCGCGCTCGCCGTCGCCGTCGCGGCGGTAGTTTACCCACATCTCCGACGCTCCCAGAAGCGCGAGCACTGTTAGCGGCACTACGATGCCGCGTCCGCGCGTCAGCATGAACAGCGCGAACAGCACGACGGCGCGCCCCATCGAGCCTACGTTGAATCGCTGTACCAGCGAGAAGGCAATTCCCATGCCTTGTAGCGCGTACAGCAACATCACCACGGCCAGGATGTTCCAGCTGATCTGCGCCAGACTCGGCACACCCGCAAACTCCGCCACCAATGCGGTTGCCGCCAGGACGAGGGAGGGCCACAGCAAGCGCGGATCGACGTGGAACTGCTGCAGGGGCGCTATCGGGGACGGGAGGCCGATCGACCGCGCGCCCCACCGCGTACCCAGCCACCATCCCGCGCCGACGGGCAGGACGAACATCAGCAGTAGGGTGGAGTTCGGCCACCAGATAGCGCGGATTACGGTTTCGAACAGCTCGCGCTGCTGTTCGAGGTCCACCTGCGGTAACGAGAACTCCTCCAGCTGCGGCAACAGCGGCGCCATCAGCGGGACCGCGATCACCGCGGCGGCCCCACTGCTGATCAGCAGCCGGTACGCCGCACGCATGTTGAGCAGGCGCCGCTCGTTCAATAGCCACAGCGCCCCGATCAGGAGGATGGCCCAGTAGTGGAACGCGCGTCCGATTATCTGCTGGATGCCCTCGTCAGCGGCGGCGGTGGAGATGATCAGCATGATGACCGCGGCGCCCGAGCCGGCGTAGAGGAGGGCGCTGGTGCCACGGCGTACTGCCAGAATCTGCAGCGGAGCCAGCATCACCCCAGCCAAGATGAACAGGGGAGGTGCGAGAATGCTCCCGAGCACGGCAAGCGCCGCAGCGCCACCGACCTCGTACCAGAACAGCGCAGGGTCGTTCTGTCTCAGCCGGGTGCTGAGCTCAGACATGTGCGGTGACCGACCTACGGCCTGCGGCCAGCTAGTGTGCGGAGAACGGGATAAGCGCCATGCTGCGCGCCCGTTTGATGGCCACGGCCAGCTTGCGTTGGTGCTTGGCACAGTTGCCGGTTACCCGACGGGGGAGGATCTTGCCTCGCTCGGTGACAAACCGCCGTAGCGTCTCCACGTCCTTGTAGTTGATGGTGGTCGTGCGGGCGCAGAACTTGCAGAACTTCTTGCGGTAGTAGGGCCGCCCTCCGCCTCCGCCCTGTCGTACCCGCTGGCCTCTGTCGCGCGGGTCGCGGTCGTCGCGCGGCATACGGTCGTAGGGCTCGCGATAGCGCCCACCGGGCGCTCCGCCAGCACCGGACGGTCGCGGACCAGCCGGGGCACCGGGGCCCCGGGTCGGTGCCGGCGAGGGTGGCGATGAAGGTGGTGTCGCTGGCGGGGTGTCGGTGGCGGCCGCCGTCGGTGCCGGCGAGGGCGCTGCGACGGCGTCGTCCGTCTCGGTCGCTGGCGCGGTCGCCGCCGCCGGCGCGGGGGCTGGTGCGGGTTCCGGTGTGGCAGTAGCAGGTGA
>CAJWOB010000179.1 GCA_913043885.1 uncultured Spirochaetaceae bacterium
GATCCAGGGGAGCCGGAGGAGAAGGAGGCGGAGGCGGAGGAAGATCAAGCAGTGCAGCCGCGGCCGCGGCATCGCCTTGGCGGACAAGATCAGCGACCTCGGCCAGCGGCGAGGCGCTGGATGGATCATTCGTTTCGGTGCTGTCGGACATACGTCCCTCCCATTCCCTGAGTGTTCAGATCATGGTACAGGAGCTGCGAGGGTGACAAGATCCACGTCCAGTCCTCCCGCTGAGGGCCGAATGGACACGATTCGGACATGCCGTCTGTCAATCAGGTCGAGCAGGGCCGAGGTTGGCGATCCAACCAGCGGCAGGTCAGCGAGTTCACTGGCCAGAATTTCACCAACATGGCATGGGCATTTGCCACAGCGGAGCAGTCGGATGTGCCTCCGTTGCCGACCGGGCTCCAGCTGGTGCCGTCGCACACCTGCAGACCACCGCGGTACCGAATCGTTCCTTCGGCCGACGGCGTACAGGGGCTCTCCACCCCGTTGTCGGACACGTTCACCGGACCGGTCAATGCCGTGACCACCGAGGTGAAGGGCGTGCGCGGCGTCAGCTCGGCGCTGGTATCCACGGTGATTCCGAGGCTGTACGCCGTGTTGGCGAAGTCGAGGTCGTGCAGAGACGATGGGCCGTCGCCCAGCACCGTCGCGTAGTAGCCGTCGGCGAAGTCGACGGTGTCGGTCTCGCTCCAGACGGACTGCGTACCTGCATAGATGGTGAAGGTGACGCTGTGCTGGCCGTCGAAGCCGGCGCCGCCGACGTCGACCAGGCGGCCCTGATGCACCAGCGTGTCTCCTCCGGCCATGGCGGTCACTGGAATCAAGCATGCGAGCAGAGTGCGAATCATTGGTTCTCCCGAGCCCGTACGATACAGCAACGGTCGAGGCTACCTCCGGAAACGTGGGCAGCAACCGCGTCACTGCGGTGCCGTTGGGAGGGCGTTCGCCCAATGGGAGCCGGGGCTGTGAGGGGCGAGAGTCTCCTTCGCTTCCAACGGCGTGGTCGAGACCTGGGAGGCTCGAAGCCTACGCCTCAGTACTGCGCCGACTGCCCGCCATCGATGGGGAGGACCGCGCCATTGATGAAGGTCGCGTCATCCGAGAGCAGGAAGGTCACGACGGACGCGACCTCTTCGGGCTTGCCGGCCCGACGCATCGGGTTGACGGAGAGGAACTCCTCGGCCGCTTCCTCGGGGTTGTCCGGGTCGATCTGTTCGAACGAGGACTCGACCATCGGGGTCCAGATGACACCCGGTGCGATGGCGTTGATGCGCACGTTGTACTTGCCGTACTCGACCGCAGAGTTCCGGGTGAGCCCGACGACTCCGTGCTTGGCAGCCGCGTACCCGGACTGGTTGCCGACGCCGCGGATACCGCCCACGGACGCCGTGTTGACGATGGAGCCAGTGCCGGCTTCGTGCATGGCCGCGAGCACGTAGCGCTGGCCGAAGAACACGCCGTCGAGGTTGACTCCGATGACCCGATGGAACTCGTCGATCCCGTAGTCTTCGGTCTCGTTCTGCTTGCCCTCGATGCCGGCGTTGTTGAAGAACCCGTCGATGCGTCCGTACTCGGCCAGGGTGCCGTCGACGTACTTCTTCACCTCATCCACCTTCGAGACGTCGGCGGTGTAGGTGACCACGGTCGCGTCGGGCACACGCTCGCTGATCTCGTGCACCGTGTCGTCCAGACCGTCGTCCGAGATGTCGACGAGGGCCAGGGAGGCACCCTCCTCGGCGGCTCGGATTGCCGTGGCGCGTCCCAGCCCCGAGCCGGCACCGGTGATGAGGATGATCTTGTTGTCGAGGCGTGACATGGGTTCTCCCTGCGTAGTGGTCGCTATCCGACACCTGTCGGATAGTGCTCCTGCCCTATCTCCTGCGGAAAACGCAGCCCGTCCCATCTCGTCATGGATTCAGGGGCAGGTGGGGTCGACGTAGCCGCGGTCGAGACGCCCGCTGACCGGGTTGTCGGTGTCACAGACGCGGACGTTCGCGGGCACGGTCGCTTGGGTGGCGAGCGCCACACCGCCCTCGATCACGGCGTCTCGCCCGATGCGCACGCCCGACCCCACGGTCACGGTGGCACCGAGGAATGTCTGCTTGCGCAGGCGGACGGTGTCTTGCATCGCCGCGCCTTCTACGACGGACTCCGGCCCGATGACGACGCTGCCGGTGCAGGTGAACCCGTTGGCCGGGTCATCCGCGATGACAGCAGACCGCGCGACCACCAGAGGTCCGGGGCAGTCGATCTGACCGGCAGGGGTGCCCGGAGCGCCGATGATGACGAGGCTGCCGATGGTGGCGTTCGGCAGGTCCAGGTTGTTGCCGAGCTCTGCCGCATACCCGATGCTGCCGCCGATGCGGTTGTCGTCTCCGATGACCACGGCGCGGCTCGTTACGGTCTCCGCGAGCAGCGCGTTGCGCGACCCGACCATCGAGCGACGGCCGATGATCGAGCCGGGACCGAGGTCGTTGTCGTCACCGATGCGGGCGCGCACGCCGAGCAGGGAACCGTCACGCAGGATGTTGCCCGAGCCCATCGCGGCGCCAGCGAGGACCTGCACATCGTCCCCGACCTGAGTGCCGGCAGGGATGGTCACGGACGCATCGATGTACACGACGGTGCCGCGGCAGCCGTCGTCTTCGCCGTCGCCGTCCCAGTCGAAGGGGGTTCCCACGACGCAGTCCGGGGTGACGTCGCACACGTCGAACACGCCGCCCTCAGACACGTACAGGCGGCCGCGGTCGGCGCTGACACCCTCGACGCGGGCGGCGCGGCCCCGTCCGACGAGCAGGCGGCTGCCGTCGGCGCTCAGGCCGCGACCCAGACCTGAGTCGATGGTATCGGTCAGGGTGTCGCGAAGGACGTACTGGCCCTGGTCGAACTCGTAGATGCCGACGGAGCGGGCGGTGGCGGAGCCGACGTACAGGCGCTCGTGCTCCGTCTCCAGGGTGAATCCGTGCAGGTCGTTGGCCGAGCCTGCGGGCGTGATGGTCTGGGCGAGGGAGAAGGATTCGCTCCCAGCCTGCCGCTGGAAGACGAAGGCGCCGCCACGCTGGCCGTTCAGGTAGATGTCGCCGACAATGAGGCGGTCCCCGTCGAACTTCACGCAGTTCGAGCACCGCGCATACTGGCTCGAGCCCGCGGCGGGGCGCGGAATGGTGGCGACCGGATTGCTTCCCCACACGCCGCCCTCCCGCTTGTAGACGAGCACGTCGAAGGACGTACGTCGGGCGAACGCGATGTAGTCGCCCGCGATGATGAGGTCTTTGCCGGTATCGTCGCGTCCGCGCACGATCAGGTGCGTGTGCGGGTTGTCGGTGTTCCAGTGATCGACCGCCACCCAATCCAGCCGCGTGCCCAGGTCGGCTTCCATGCGGTCCACCAGATGCCGGGTGTAGGTGCGAAGGTCGTCCAGTTCGGCGCCGTCCTCGGGCGAGACGATGAAGCGGAAATGGTGCCGGTCGTCGGCGGCCCGCTCCTTGAAGGCGTCAAGGTCGGCTTCGTCGGTCTGCGGCCCGTAGGCCCGGCCCGGTTCGCCGTCGCGGCCCGCGCCGTCGCGCTCGATGTAGCGCAGGTGCTTGGCGAGCGATTGCGGGCTGGCACGCTGGTGATTGACCAGCAGCGTCTTGATGGTCACGCGCCGCGACATGGGCGTCAGCTTCGCGCCCGCGAAACGCGCCGCCGTGTGGCCGCGCCCCAGGCGTGAACCAGGCCGCTGGCCGGCGCGTGCGCCGCCGCCGGCTGCGGAATGACGCATCGAGGACTTGCCGCCGCTGGCCTTGCCCGCCTGCTTGAGCACCTTGGAAACGAAGCTCTGGCCCTGGCCCTTGCCCCGGTTCTTCGGGGCTCTGGGGCGCACGCGGAAATCGTCGTCGCGGCGGTCGGTCATGGCTGCGCTCCTCGCAAGCTACGGCGTGTCCTGTCGTGCAAAGCACGCGGACATGCCTGCATTGGCGCGACCCTCGCGCCCCAAGCGGCACGGCGGCAAAGCCGCTGCGTGCCGCACCACCCCCACGTGCAGACTGGCTTTCGACGCGGCCCGGTGCCGCGTCCTTTTGTCTTGCCTTCCGCCTTTGCCCCTCGCTGGCGCTCCGGGCAGCGGCGGCCCGGCGGCGCTGCTGCGTAAGCAGCCAGCGCACCGGCGAACGCGGACACGGCCGCAGGCCGGGCGCGTTCGAGGCAAGACGCCTGCACATGGGAAGGCAGCGCGAAGTGCAGCGCGGATGCGCTCGCACTGCACGCGCGACGACACGCGGAAAGCCACTGGATCGGCATGCCCGATGGCACGACAAGATGCACGGCAACGTACAGCGAGTCGGCGGCCATCATGGGCGAGCCTCCAGCCAGACCGGATGCGCGACGCCGATCACGGCGGATGCGCTGACCGGCCCGAAATAGCGGCTGTCGAACGACGCTGGATTGGTCACGCTCAACAGGAACAGCTCGCCCGATTCGAGGCGGCGGCAAAGCTGCAAGGATGGCAGCGGCCGGCCCAGCCGGTCGGCAGGCAGCGCGGCGGCCGCAGGCACGCCGTCGATGCGTACCTGCCCGGCGACGATGCAAACGTGTTGCGGCGCGACCGCGCCCACACGTTTGAGCAGCGGAACGCGGGTCGGCAGGTAGCCGCGCTGCGCAGCCAGCATGGCGGCCCTGTCGGGCAGCGGCACCAGCACGATGCTGTCCACGGACAACGGACGTGGCAGCGAGGCGGTGCGCGGGTCGAACGGTTCGATGCGATACCAGCCGACCGCCACGCTGTCGGACGGGTTGTAGGTCAGACGCGGCAGCGGCGACACGAAAGCCGCCCAGGCCAGCGCAGCGAGGCCGACGGCAGCGAAGCCCGCCAGCACGATGCGAACGCGCAGGCGCGAGCGAGGTTGCGGCGCGACTTCGTGCGTGCATGGGGTGTTGGATTGGGTCGTCATGGCAGCGCCTTTCCGGCCAGCCAGGCGGCGTGCCGCTCGGCGGTGTATTCGGGCAGCGCCAGGCGGGCCGCCAGACGGTTGCCCAGCGTGCGCCAGTACGCTGGCGACACGTCGATGGCGGCGATGCCTTGCCCTTCGATGCCGTCGATGCGTTCCAGCACGGCACGCACCGCGTTTTCGCCTTCGGCGTGCAGCAGCAGGCGTGCGCCGGGCCGCACGCCGGGGATGCGCTGCATGTCGTCCAGCGGCGTGGCGGCTTGCATCACCATGAGCTGCCAGCGGATCGTGCCGTAGTCGTTTGCTTCCCAGCGCACGCGGCAGAACATTGCACGCGGCAGGAACACCGCGCAGCGCCGCCAGCGGTCGAGCCGCAGCGTGCGCGCCGGCTCGCCGAAGCGCAGGTAGAGCTTGAAGCGCGGTTCGATGTAGGCGAGCGATACGCGAGTCAGCGGCACGCTGCCAGCTTGGTCGGCGAGCGTCGAAAGCGAAGGCGGCGGCGCAGCAGCCGGTGCAGCCGTCGCCGCATGAGCGGCAGGCAAGGCGGATCCGTTCATGGCAGGTTCTCCGGGCGCTTGTCGGGAAACTCCCGCTCCAGCAGGCCGCGCAGCAGTTCGGCCACGGTCACGCCCTGGCCGAAGGCGGCGATCTTGATGCGCGCGCGCAGCGCAGGCGTCACGTCGAGCGTCAGGCGTGCGGTGTAGAGGTCGCCTTTGTTGAGTGCATCGGCATCGCCCTGGCGAATCCACGCCTCGGCGTGCGGATTCGCGGGCGGACGTGCGCCGATGCCGACGCGCTTGCTGCGCGGCGTGTTGGCCTTGGGCACGATGGCCGCGACCGGCAGACGCGGGGCCTGTTTCTCGAAGTACTGCGCGAGAGCGAAGCCGGCGATCAGACCGATGATGCCCCACAGCCAGCCGGGCAGACCACGGCTCTGGCTGGCAGCGGGTTGCCGACGGGGGCTCGCCCCCTGGCGGGAGGCGGGCTTCTTGCTGGCGGGGCGGCGAGCAGCCATGGCTTACATCT
>CAJWOB010000180.1 GCA_913043885.1 uncultured Spirochaetaceae bacterium
TCCTACAGCAATGGACGTTCAGGAGACATCTTTGAACTCGAGGTGGTCTTTCCCTTCTACGATTTCTGGTATGACGTCTCACCCCTGAAAACGGAACGCTTCGTCCGCGGCCTTCAGCTCGTCTGTGGGGGGCTCTCCGTAGGCCGCGCTGGCCCCTCCGACCAAGAGGAGGAACACAAGGGCGGACCAACCTCGTCGAGGACGCCTCAACGTCCAGCCGCCCACCGGACCTCCGCGCCTGGCTTCATGGTGAACGAACGAGACTTGCTCCGCCCATCCGGGAAGGCGACCTCGATTCGACCGACGCGTGGTGCATGGCTCTTCACGGCCACACGATACGCCTTGCCACAGCCTCCGTACACCTTACCGTCGATGCGAACCGTGCCTCCTCCACAGTCGACCCGGACCGTGGTTGGTCGGTACTTGAACCGGATGTGAACGTGCACGGGCGTCGTTCTCGGATTCTCCCTGACGTGGAAGACACGCACCGTCGGGGCGCAACCGTCACAAGCAGGGTGGGTCAGAACCGCTCGGTGTTTGCCCGGGGTGAGGTTGATTCGGCCTCCGGCGCTGAGCGCGACGCCGTCCACGGGCAGCGCGCGCTCGAGGTAGTCGCCCCACGCGTTGCGGTGGCCCGTGGACACGGTCACGTGCAGGCTCGGCGCGCCGCGCGTGCTCATGGCCTGGTGCACGAACCCGCGCGGGAAGTACAGCAGGTCGCCGCGCTCGACCACCGCGTCCAGCAGCAGCTGGATGCCTTTGTTCTTGAACGCACTCCCGCACAACACCGGAAACAGCTCCCCCGCTATGGTGGCGGTGCGAATGGCGCGGCGGAGCTCCTCGTCGGGCACTTCGGCGCCGTCCAAGTAGAGCTCCATGACGGTGTCATCGTGATCGGCGACCCGCTCGAGAAGCTGCGTTCTCGCCTCGAGAGCGCGCAGCAGAACATCCGCCTCGATATCGCCGGCGGCCAGGCTGGTGCCGAGGTCGTCCTCCTCCCAGCTGATCTGCCGCATGCCGACCAGGTCCACGACGCTGTTGAACTCGGCGCCTTCGCTTACGGGCATCTGTAACGGAATGGCGTGGGCACCGAGCTTGGCGTGGAGCTGCTCCACGCAGCCGGCGAAGTCCGCACCGGTGCGGTCCATCTTGTTTACGAACACCAGCCGCGGAACCTGGTAGTTGTTCGCCTGTTTCCAGACCGTCTCGCTCTGTGGCTCGACGCCGGCCACCGCGCAGAACACACCGATGGCGCCGTCGAGCACCCGCAGCGAACGCTCCACTTCGACGGTGAAGTCCACGTGTCCCGGGGTGTCGATGATGTTGACGGCGTGATCCCGCCACTCGCAGTGGGTGGCTGCGGCGGTGATGGTGATGCCCCTCTCCTTCTCGAGGTCCATCCAATCCATCTCCGCCTCACCGTCGTGCACCTCGCCGAGCTTATGCTTGCGCCCGGTGTAGTACAGGACCCGCTCGGTGGTGGTGGTCTTGCCGGCATCGATGTGAGCCATGATGCCTATGTTGCGCGTATGCGCGAGCGAGTCCTTTCGGTCCATTCTTCTTGCTATTGATCTCTGACGGCTATCCGTGGCGGGCCCGTGGAGCACGGTGTGCCCCGTTCCCCGACGCCGCGCGCACCGTCGGGCAGCGCGCGGCGCGGCAACACCAGACGGGTCTGCCGTCTGGCCCTACCACCGGTAGTGGGCGAACGCTTTGTTAGCCTCTGCCATCCGATGCGTGTCTTCCTTCTTCTTCACCGCCGAGCCGGTCTCATTCGCTGCGTCCATTAGCTCCGCGCTGAGGCCGGCGCTCATCGAGCGGCCGCTGCGCTGCTTGGCGTACTGGATGAGCCAGCGGATGGCCAGCGCATCGCGCCGCGACTCGCGAACCTCGATGGGCACCTGGTAGGTAGAGCCGCCGACTCGCCGCGACTTTACCTCCAGCGTGGGCCGGACGTTCGCCACCGCCTTCAGGAACACCTCCAGTGGTGGATTACCCGACTTCTTCTCGATGTCGTCGAAGGCCTCATACAGCAACCGCGTGGCCAGGGATCTCTTCCCCGCCTGCATCATCGCGTTGATGAACTTGCCGGCCGTAACGTCGTTGTAGCGCGGATCGGTCGGATCCGGGTGCTTGCGCGGTGTGCCCTTGCGTCCCATCTAGTCAGTCCCGCCTATGCCTTCGGGCGCTTGGTACCGTACTTCGACCGGCCCTTGCGGCGCTCGTCGACGCCAAGCGTATCCTTGGTGCCACGCACGACGTGATAGCGCACCCCTGCGAGGTCCTTCACGCGGCCGCCGCGCACCAGCACGACCGAGTGCTCTTGCAGATTGTGGCCAACGCCGGGGATGTAGGCAGTTACCTCCTCCTGATTCGTCAGGCGGACGCGCGCCACCTTGCGCAGGGCAGAGTTTGGCTTACGAGGGGTGAGTGTACGTACTTGGATGCACACGCCGCGCTTCTGCGGACATGCGTCGAGCGCGGGCGCTTTGGTCTTGTTGGGCGCACGGCGCCGACCCTTGCGGACTAGCTGATTTATCGTTGGCATCCGCCTCTCTCCTTTCGTCCCTCGAGCAGCAACCGACCACACTCACCACGCACCACACACGTGAGGCGCAACGACCGATCCACTCTCTCGGGAGATACGGCGAGCCTGTCGGCAGCTCAGCCGGGGTCTGCGGGCAGTCCTCGGCCGAGAGGAGACGATAATATGGGTTTCGCCGCGAGAACGTCAACCCCCCGCCGCGTCATAGGCATATTGAGCCCACCCCACCCGAACGAGCCAGGCGCAAAGCGGCCGCTGAGGCAGGGCCAAGGGCCCTGCCTCAGCCGTGCAGCAGCTAGGCCAGCTACTCCGCCGCCGGCTGGGTGGCCGCCACCCCGACGGTATCTGCCACCTCGGGGTCCTCGTAGCTCTCGTCGAAGTCCTGGTCCGCCAGCTCCCGGGCCAGCTCCTCCTGGCGACGGCGCTCCTCCACGATGCGCTGAATCTGCTCGTCGAGGCTTTCCATATTCTCGTCGAACAGTTTCACATCGCGGTAGTTGCGCATGCCGGTGCCGGCCGGAATCTGGTGACCGATGATCACGTTCTCCTTGAGACCGCGCAGATGGTCGGTGGACCCGGCAATCGAGTTGTTGGTGAGAACTCTAGTGGTCTCCTGAAAGCTTGCGGCGGAGATGAAGGAGTCGATGTTCAGTGATGCCCGAGTGATGCCCAGCAGCAGCGGCTGTGCCACCGCAGGAACGCCGCCCTCCTGCTTCACCTTCCGGTTCTCCTCGTTGAACACATGACGATCGACCTGTTGTCCGTAGATGAAGTTGGTGTCACCGACGGCAACGATTTCGATCTTGCGCATCATCTGCCGGATAATCACGCCGATGTGCTTGTCGTTGATGCGCACGCCCTGCAGCCGATACACCTCCTGGATCTCGTTGACCAGGTAGCGCTGCAGCTCGTTCTCACCGAGGATCTGCAGGATGTCGTGGGGGTCGATCGAGCCGTCGCAGAGGCCCTCGCCCGCTTCCACCGTATCACCGTCGCGTACCAGGAGGTGTTTACCCATCGGCACGCTGTGCTTGTACTCCTTGCCGAACGGGTCGATGACGCTGATGGCACGCTTGCCCTTGACGATGCCCTTGAACTCCACGAGGCCACCGATGCGCGCCAGCACTGACGGCGACTTGGAGCGCCGCGCCTCGAACAGCTCGCCGACGCGGGGAAGACCGCCGGTGATGTCGCGGGTCTTGGCCCCCTCCTTTAGGAGCTTCGCCAAGACACGGCCGGCCACGATCTGCTCGCCGTCATCGACGCCGAGGTATGCCTGGCCGGGTAGATAGTAATTGGCCACCTCCTCGCCATCCTCGCTGACCACAACCAGACGCGGCTGCAGCGACTCCAGCGGGAACTCAGTGATCTTCTTTTCTATCTTGCCGGTGTCTTCGTTGATCTCCTCTTTCAGCGTGGTGCCGAGAACGATGTCCTCGAACCGGATGCGGCCGTCGACCTCGGCGATGATAGGTTCGGCGAATGGGTCGAAGTAGGCGATGGTCTCGTCCGCCGGCACTACCTGGCCGACGCGCATCAGTAGCTCAGATCCGTTGCGCACGTCCACCCGCTTCGGCTGCGCGATCAGGAGCACGTCCTCGTCGCGGACAAACGCAAAGCCGACCTCTTCAGAGAGGATCTCCACCGCGTCGCTGCCCTTGCCGCGCCGCACGATCGGCACCTCTCGCAGTAGCTGCTGACCATCTTCGACCAGCAGCTCGTCTCCCTTCTCCAGCGGGACCTGCTGGATCACCTTGTTCACCAGCAGGTGTCCCTTACGACTGAACAGCAGGTTGCCGTTGTCGTGCTCGATGGTGGTGCCATGTAGCTCGCGCACGTACACCGGGTAGCGGAGGTAGATGCGATTCTCTTCGCTCACCTGGGTCGCCGCACCACCGATGTGGAAGGTCCGCATCGTCAACTGCGTTCCCGGCTGCCCGATCGACTGCGCGGCAATGATTCCCACCGCCTCGCCAATCTGAACGGTCTTGTTGGTCGCCAGGTTGCGGCCGTAGCACTTCACGCATACGCCCTGACGTGCCTCACAGGTAAGCACGGTACGGATGCGCACGGTCTCGATGCCGATCCTCTCGATCAGCTCCGCGACGTCATCGGTTATCTCCTCGTTTACGTCCACGAGGATGTCGCCGGTAATCGGATGGCGTACCCGCTCGAGTGTGAACCGGCCGGCCAGCCGATCGCGCAGCGGCTCGATGATCTCCTCGCCGTCCTTGATCGCCTGGTGATCGATGCCGTTGATCGTTCCACAGTCCTCCAGCGTAACGACCACATCCTGGGCGATGTCGACCAGCCGCCTGGTGAGGTACCCGGCATCGGCGGTCTTCAGCGCCGTGTCTGCCAGACCCTTGCGGGCGCCGTTGGTGGAGATGAAGAACTCGGTGACGTCCAGCCCCTCTTTGAAGCTCGACCGAATCGGCAGCTCGATGATGTCGCCGGAAGGCTTTGCCATCAGCCCGCGCATTCCGGCCAGCTGGCGGATCTGCAGGCGGCTACCACGGGCCCCGGAGCTGGCCATCAGGTGGACCGGATTGAAACCGTCCCGGTCCTCCTCCAGCTCCTTCATCAGCTCATTGGTGAGCTCGTCGTTGGTGTTATTCCAGACCTCGATGACGCGGTTATACCGCTCCTCGTTGGTGATGTGACCCTGCAGGTACTGGTCGTGGATCTGCTCCACCTGATGGTTGGCATCGCCGATCATCTCCGGCTTTGCGGAGGGCACGATAATGTCGTCCATGCCGATGGTGGCGCCGAACCGGGTAGCGTAGGTGAAGCCGAGCGCCTTGATGGAGTCCAGCATCTCGACGGTCACGTCGGGGCCGTACTCCTGGTAGCACGCGGCGATGAGGTCGCGCAGCCCCCGCTCGTTCAGGACATCATTGATGAAGTGGACCCGCTCGGGCATCTCCTCGTTGAGGATGACCCGCCCGGGCGTGGTGGCGATGTAGCGTGCGCCGGCAGCGCCGGTGTCTCCGGCGGCGCCGGAGCCGTTTGAATGCCCATTTGCACTGCCACCATTTGCAGTGTCCGGGGCCTCGCCATCCTCCAGCGCTACTCCGCGGTAGGCGAACGGTGAGTCGGCAGCCGGGATCTTCGCTTCGGGTATGCGGACGAAGATGCGGGCGTTGTACTCGACGCTACGCGCCTCCACCGCCATCACCACCTCGTGCGAGCTGGAGAAGTAACGGCCCTTGCCCTTGGCCCCCGCCTTCTCGAGGGTCAGGTAGTTGATGCCGAGCACCATGTCCTGCGTGGGCACGACGATCGGTGACCCGTTGGCGGGGTTGAGGAGATTCTGTGAGCTGAGCATCAGCGTCCAGCACTCCACCTGAGCCTCTGGGCTCAGCGGTACGTGAACCGCCATCTGGTCACCGTCGAA